>NZ_JBHSEL010000121.1:0-63147 GCF_042653845.1 Daeguia caeni
ATCTGATCCTCCGTAGTTTTTGCAAACATAGAGAATCATAAACTACTGAAATCGCTCAACTTAATTTTCGGTCGGGCTCTTAAATACATCATTTCTGGCAGAACAATACATTGTTCTATGCTCGCAATTAATATTCCTGTATGTGCAGAATATATTTTGACTCATGTGGTGATTTTATATGTACGCATGTCCTGTGCATGTTGAGGTGCAACATGATGAATGAAACATAAAATATGATTTTTTTTATCATGTTTATTGGCCGCAGATATGGAAAGCAAAACTTCTTGGATAATGTTTCATTTCGGCCGCGAGGTGATTGCCGTGGGTCCTCACAACGGACAAAATCTGAAGGGCTTTATTCAGGAAGGTTTTTGATCTTGCCCATACGCCGCGCATTGAGACTGGTTTGACATATGAGTTTGAAGTACCCATGGCAAAGGCTGGCTTTTTTGCCGCGTTTTACCAAGCAGCTGATACTGGTTGTCAGTGACTGTATCCTCTTGGCCTTGAGCGCCTATTTTGCCTTTGTCGTACGTCTTGGCTTTGTCTTTACGCCAAACCGTGCGCAGTTGTTTCTCATACTTGTTGCGCCGCTTCTGGCGGTTCCGGTTTTCGTCCGTTTCGGGCTTTATCGCGCCATTATCCGCTATCTGGCCGAGCGCGCCATCTGGCCCATCTTTCAGGCGACGGCTATTGCTGCCCTGTTCTGGGTTGCCCTTGTCTTCCTGATGGAGCTTTATGGCGCATCCGGTCTGCCGCGATCCGTGCCGTTGATCTACTGGCTGTTCAGCACGGTGCTGGTTGCAGTCAGCCGTTTTGGCGCGAAATGGCTGCTCAGTACGTCCGAACGCGGCAAGACTTACACCAGCTCCGCCCTTATCATCGGCGTTGGCGATCCTGCGCGCCAACTGGCGGCAGCCCTGCGCAATCATAGCGAGACGCTGGTTGTCGGGCTGGTTGATCCAAGCGGCAAATTGTGCGGCATGGATATTGTTGGGCTGCGCGTCTATGCCATGACGCAGGTGCCGTCGCTCATTGAAAACTATGGCATCAATCAGATTGTTGTATCCGAGCAGAACCTTGACAAGGAGCAGCGGCAATATCTGGCCCGCGTACTTGGGCGTCTGCCGGTCAAGGTGCGCATTCTTCCGCCGATCACTGATCTGACGGCTGGGCGCTATCTGATCAGCGCCATTCGCAATATCGAGATTGATGACCTGCTTGGCCGCTCCCCCGTGCCGCCAGATACGGCCATGCTGCGTGAGGTCGTTGAAGGCCGGCGCATCATGGTGACGGGCGCCGGTGGCTCGATCGGCAGCCATCTGTGCCACACCATCGCGGCCTGGAACCCGGCCTGCATTGTCCTGTTTGAGGTGAGCGAATTTGCGCTCTACCAGATCGACAGGCAGCTGCGCACCTTTGCCTCCTGCCCGATCATTCCGGTTCTGGGTTCGGTGCAGGATCAGGCAAGCCTTGAAGCGGCCCTGCGCGCGCACAAGATTGATACGCTTTATCATTGTGCTGCCTATAAACATGTACCTTTGGTCGAGAAGAATGAACTTGTCGGCATCTGCAACAATGTCTTTGGCACGCTCAATGTCGCAAGAGCTGCACTTGAAAGTGATGTGCAGCGTCTGGTGCTGATTTCTTCCGACAAGGCGGTGCGTCCGGCAAATGTCATGGGCGCGACCAAGCGCTGGGCCGAGCTGATCGTGGCCTATTATGGCCAGCTTGCGGAGGAAGCAGGGCAGGACAAGCTGTTTTATGCCGTGCGTTTCGGCAATGTGCTGGGCTCGAATGGCTCGGTGGTGCCGCTGTTCCGTGAACAGATTGCCAATGGCGGCCCGATCACGCTGACGCATGAAAACATGACGCGCTATTTCATGTCGATCAAGGAAGCGGCCGAGCTGATCGTGCAATCAGGCGCCATTGCCGAGACAGGTGACACGGTTCTGCTGGAAATGGGCGAGCCGGTAAAGATTCGCGATCTGGCGGAAAACATGGTTTTGCTTGCCGGCCTCACCCTGCGCACGCCAGAAAACCCCAATGGCGATATTGCCATTGAAGTGACAGGCATCCGCGACGGTGAGAAAATGTATGAGGAACTGTTTTACGATCCTTCGCTTGCCCAGTCGACGAGCCATCCGAAAATCCTGCGTGCGCCCCGCCGCAGGGTTTCAGACCATGAACTTCCCGTGAAACTCCAGGAACTTGCAGATGCCGTCGCGGCGGGTGATGTTCAGGTGGCAAGAGCCATTCTGTTTGGTTTCATAGCTTCCGGATCCGACCACGGAAATCGAGAAGGAGAAGCAGTGTAGCGACTGTGCCAATCAGCAGGAAGGCTGCCAGCGACATTGGATGATTGAACAGGAGTGCGGCAACCACGCAGGCAACGAGCATGAGGTTGAGGACGGCCACATGCAGCACAACCTTCATCACGCTCCAGCCTGCACGCTTTGCCACCTGATAGGCATGTTTGGAATGCGCTTTCAGAATGTTTTCGCCCTCGAACAGGCGTAACAGGACCGTCGTTCCGGCATCCAGTATGTAATAAAGCGGGATGAGAAGCGCGATGATGATCGAGGTCTCTCGCGCAAGCACAAGCAGGGCTGTGCCGGCGACAAGGCCAAGTGGCAGGCTGCCGGAATCGCCCAGAAAGACGCGGGCAGGCGGGCGGTTGTGGAAGGCGAAGCCTGTGAGAGCGCCTGCTGCCGCAGCCCCCATGCCGCCGCTCGCAAGGCCGGCAAGGCCAAGTGCGCAAACAAGGGCAATACCGGCCAGCGGAATGCCAGTGCCCACCACGGTCATGAGATCAAGCCCGTCCATGAAATTGGTGACATTGATGGCAACCATCAGCACCACGACGACCAGCACCGGTTCAAGCGGGGCTGGCAGCAGATCGGGCAGAAGCCGGAAATTCCCCCCAAGCCCATAGGCGACAAGACAGGCAGCAACCAGTTGCACGGCAAGGCGAATGGTTTCAGAGAGTTCATATCTGTCATCAAGCCAGCCAATGATCCACAGACCGATCATGGCCGTGACAAGACAGAACAGGAATGGCGTATCAAGCCCCAGATCGTCCGAGAAAACCAGCAATGTCGTGATGATGACCGGCACCACGATCAGACCGCCAATCTGCCGGGCTGCAATGCTGTGATTGGAGCGCGCGGTCATCTGTGCGGCGAGAAAATCAGGTGGCAGGATCCGGGTCAGCACGACAAGACCCACCCCGCATGAAACAGCAGCAAACAGAAATGCGGCAAGGATTATCAACATAAGATTCCATCATATGCGAGCTGTTTTCGCTGCGCCTTCCGATTCTGGCGCGTGCATGATCCTGGTGAGTATAGAGCAGTTCCAGGAAAAGTGGGAACCGGTTTTCCGCCCGGGAACTGCGGGAAAACAGAGCAGTTCCAGGAAAAGTGGGAACCGGTTTGCGGCCTGGGAACCGCGAAGGAACAATATGTCAGGGCAACTCAGGGTTTTCGTGGAAATCTGGATTGCCCTGGCTGAAGGATTGTCAGTATGGGGCCTCGAACCTGCCGTTCTCCACATAGACTGTCTTGATCTGGCTATAGTGCGTGAGTGCCGCCAGACCGTTCTCGCGGCCGATACCGGATTGCTTGTAGCCGCCAAACGGCACTTCCACCGGGGTGAGATTATAGGCATTGATCCAGCATGTTCCGGCCTTGATCTGCGCGATCACACGATGGCCGCGGGCAAGATCGGCGGTAAAGACACCGGCTGCCAGTCCCATTTCCGTGTCATTGGCGCGTGCGATCACCTCGTTCTCATCGGTAAAGTCGAGAATGCTCATGACCGGCCCGAAGATTTCCTCGCGCGCAATGGTCATCGTGTCGGTGACATCGGTGAAAATGGTCGGCTCGATGAAAAAGCCCTTTTCAAAGCCCTGCAGCCTGGGTACGGAGCCGCCATAGGCCAGCGTTGCGCCTTCCCGTTTGCCCTTTTCGATATAGGCGAGCACCTTTTCGCGCTGTGCGGCATTGATCAGCGGGCCCATCTGCGTTTTTTCATCCAGCGGGTCGCCAAGGCGGATGGCACGCGTGCGCTCGATCAGCCGTTCGACAAAGCGTGCGCGAATGTTTTTGTGCACGAAGACGCGCGTGCCATTGGAACAGACCTGTCCGGTCGAATAGAAATTGCCGAGCATGGCGCCGCTGATGGCGCTTTCCAGATCCGCATCGTCAAACACGATCAGCGGCGACTTGCCGCCAAGCTCCATGGTGACATGTTTGAGATGTTCGCCTGCCTGACTCATCAGCCGTTTTCCGGTCGCTACAGAGCCGGTAAGCGAGATCTTGGCGGTCAGGCGGTGGTTGACGAGTGCCGCCCCCACATCGCCAAAGCCCTGCACGACATTGAACAGACCGTCGGGCAGACCTGCTTCCTTATAGGCCTCGGCCAAGGCAAGGGCTGAAAGCGGCGTATTTTCCGATGGCTTGAAAATGAAGGCATTGCCCATGGCAAGCGCTGGCGCCGATTTCCAGGCGGCAATCTGGATCGGATAGTTCCATGCGCCAATGCCGACACAAATGCCAAGCGGCTCCCGGCGCGTATAGGCAAAAGGCCCGCCGAGATCGACATATTCGCCGTTGAAGCCTGCAATCACACCACCGAAAAATTCCAGCGCATCGGCGGCGGATGCCGCGTCGGCAACCAGGGTTTCCTGCAGTGCCTTGCCGGTATCCATGGTCTCAAGCTTGGAAAGCTTGCGGTTTTTCGCGCGCAGGATTTCGGCCGTGCGGCGCAGGATGCGGCCGCGCTCGACCGGTTTCAGGGCTGCCCATTCGGCCTGTGCGCGTTTGGCGGCGGCAAAGGCACGCTCGATAATGTCAGGTGTTGCGGTATAAAGCCGTGCAATGACCTCGCCCGTTGCCGGATAGATCACCGGCAGGCGGTTGCCCGCCTTGTCTTCCATGAACTGGCCATCGACAAAATGCGATGCTTTGGGTTGCGCTTTCATTCCGGTATCCTTGTCGTGCGACCGTGCGCCGCAATCTTCATGTCTGTTGTGCCCACAGTCAGGCGCAATGGTCAATGTTCGGCGCTCAGCGATCCGATGTTTCCCAGCGTGGATTGATCCATGGCTGCTGGTTGGAAGGTGGCAGTGGCGTGCGGCCGAGAATATGGTCTGCGGCCTTCTCGCCGGTCATGATCGACGGCCCGTTGAGATTGCCATTGGTAATGCGCGGGAAAATCGAGGAGTCGGCCACGCGCAGCCCTTCCACGCCAATCACCCGGCATTCAGGGTCAACCACGGCCATGGGATCGTTCTCATCGCCCATCTTGCAGGTGCCGCAAGGATGGAAGGCGCTTTCGGCATGATCGCGTATGAAGGCGTCGATTTCCTCATCCGTCTGAATGTGTGGGCCGGGCTGGATTTCCCGGCCGCGATAGGGGTCAAAGGCCGCCTGCCCGAAGATCTGCCGCGTCAGGCGCACGCAATGGCGGAAATCGGCCCAGTCATCCTCATGCGACATGTAATTGAAGCGGATGACCGGCTTTTCACGCGGATTGGCCGAGCGCAGCGTCACGCTGCCGCGCGATTTTGACCGCATCGGGCCGACATGGACCTGGAAACCATGTGAATTTGCCGCTGCCTTGCCGTCATAGCGAATGGCGACCGGCAGGAAATGATATTGAATGTCGGGATATTCCACGCCGGCCCTGGATCGCACGAAGGCTGCGGATTCAAAATGGTTTGTCGCGCCATCGCCCGACTTGAACAACAGCCATTCAAGGCCGATGCGCGCCTTCGACCACAGGTTCAGCTTGGAATAGAGCGTGATGGGCTGGGTGCATTCCTGCTGGATATAGACTTCCAGGTGATCCTGCAGGTTCTGCCCGACACCCGGCCGGTCAACCACGACATCAATGCCATGTTGTCTGAGATGCTCGGCAGGGCCAATGCCGGACAGCATCAGAAGCTTTGGCGAATTGATGGAGGAGGCAGCAATAATCACCTCGCGCCTTGCGCGGATGGTGGTAAAGCCGCGGCCCGCCTCGATCTCGACGCCAACGGCGCGGCGGCCTTCCAGCACGATCTTGCGCGCCAGCCCCCGGACAAGTTTGACATTGGTGCGTTTCAGGGCGGGCTTCAGATAGGCATTGGCGGCAGACCAGCGGCGGCCATTGTGGATGGTCTGTTCCATCGGGCCAAAGCCTTCCTGCTTTTCACCATTATAATCGATGGTCGTCTCAAAGCCCGCCTGACGTCCGGCCTGAATGAAGGCATGATAGAGCGGATTGTCCATGCGTCCGCGCTGGACATGCAACGGCCCGTCGGTGCCGCGCCAGCCCTCTTCGCCGCCATGGGCATTTTCCATGCGCTTGAAATAGGGCAGCACATCGGCAAAGGACCAGCCGCGCGCGCCACTTTCCGCCCAATGGTCAAAGTCGCGGGCATGCCCGCGCACATAGACCATGCCATTGATGGAGGAGGAGCCGCCAATCACCTTGCCACGCGGCGTCACCAGCCGCCTGCCGCCAAGATGCGGCTCCGGCTCGGTGGAAAAGCCCCAGTCATAGGTCTCCATATTCATGGGAAAGGAGAGGGCGGCAGGCATCTGAATGAAGGGGCCAATATCAGGGCCGCCATATTCGATGACAATGACCGAGTGCCGGCCGTCTTCCGACAGGCGGTAGGCCATGGCAGAGCCCGCCGAGCCTGATCCGATGATTACAAAATCTGCTTCCATGCCTGGCTCCTCATTGCAAGCTGCACGTCAACATAGTTCTGCACCAGCTGGATGGCCGTAGCTGTCTCGCGCCCTTCGCTGCCCAGTGCATGGCGGATATAAAGCCCGTCAATCAGCGCCGCAGCCCCCTCGGCAATCAGATTGGCATGGTCGCGATCGGTCAGCTGCCGGAGCGCGAAGACCAGGTTGGAATGCAGCCGTTTTGCATAGACACGCAACAGGCGCCTTGTGTCTTCCGACTGCTGGGCATGGACATAGAAGGTAAGCCATGCCGACACCGTTTCCGGCGCAAATTGCGCCGTGGCAAAATTGACTGCGATAATGGCCGCAATCCGCGCGCGCGGCGTTGCGGCACGGCGCATTGCCGCACGCGAATCCTTTTCCAGTTCGCGCAGCAAATGGCGCATGGTGGCAAGAATGAGCTTGTCCTTGCCGCCGAAATAATGATGCGCCAAGGCCGGAGAAACGCCGGCCTCATGGGCAATCTGCGCAACCGTAACATCCAGCGAGCCACGCTGGCCGATCGTGCGTATGGCAGCGTCAATCAATTCACGCCGCCGTACTGGCTCCATACCAATTTTGGGCATCCGGCAAATTGCTCCCCTGTTGTTTGCGCCAGTATAATTTTGATTGACTCATCAATCAATAAAAACCGGCAAGCCTTGTCCATGCTGCAGACCATGTGGCAATGGCCGGCCTGGCGAGGATGATTGTGCGGCTGAAAGGGCTCAGGGCTGACCGCAGGTGCAAGGCTGCCACGATGGACGGAAGGCAGCTTGCAGGCCTTTCAAAGCCAGCCCTTGCGCCGGAAATACATGATCGGCAACAGGGCCGAGACCACCATCAGCACCAGTGCCATTGGATAACCCCATTTGGCATGGAGTTCCGGCATGATGGCAAAGTTCATGCCGTAAATGGAGGCGACAAGCGTTGGTGGCATGAAACCGACAGCAGCAACCGAGAAGATCTTGATAATGGCGTTCTGCTCCACCGAGATCAGCCCGACGATGGTATCCAGCAGGAAGGTCACCTTGTTGGACAGGAAATCCACATAGGCGGTCAGCGATTGCATGTCGCGTTCGATCGACTTGATCCAGATGCGCGTTTCCTTTTTGGCCGAGCCGGGATTGTTCATGGCGGAAAGATAGACATTCATCCGGCTCAGCCCTGCCAGACTTTCACGCACGCGCGACAGGAAGGTACCCTGCGCACCAATAACGGTCAGCACCTCGCGGAAATCCTGTGTCGTCATTGGCCGGGCCTTTTCTTCGCGCCGGTAGATGGCATGCGAGGCCTTGTCGATCTTTCCGGCCACACCTTCCAGAATATCGGCAAGACGGTTGGTGGTTGCTTCAATCAGCCCAAGCATGATCGACAGGCCGCTGCATTTTGCCGGTATCAGGCCATTGCCCGGCTTGATTGCTCGCAGCTGATAGGTGAGGAATGAGCGCGGCGTGGCATAGCGCACGGTGATAAGCCGCGTCCCGTGCAGGATGAACGTCACCGGCGACAATTCACGATGGTCGAGATCAACCGCATGCAGGATTGGCGCAGTCAGATATTGCGCGCCATTTTCGCTGTAAAACCGGCTCGATTCTTCAATTTCTGTCATGTCTTCATGGGTGGGGATGGCGATCCCTGTCCATGCCTCGACGATCTTGTCCTCGTTCATGGCCGGTTCCAGCAGGTCAATCCAGACAATATTGGCTGGCAGTTCCTGTCCGGGTTCAATGTCTATCTTTTCGAGGTGGTCAGCAACGAGGCCGTAAAGCGTGATCATCCGGTTATCCGATAGCAATTGGAGAATCTTGAGCCACAAAATGCCCGAACAGTGTTAACGCAATCGGACAGACACGTCGCCTATCAATTGACGGAAAAGTGCGGGCACTATATTCATCAGGTCATCTGATGAATTTTGGACACTCATGAAAATCTTGTCAAAGAAAACACTGGCTGAAACCGCCATGCAGGCCATCCGTGCGGAAATTGCCGCCGGACGTTGGCCGGTCGGCTCACGCCTTCCCAATGAAACAGTGCTTTCAGGCGAACTGGGTGTCAGCCGCAGCACATTGCGCGAGGCGGTGCGCGCGCTGGTGGCGCAGGGCATTCTGGAGACAAGGCAGGGGGCGGGAACCTTTGTCAGGGCACTGAGTGATGATCGCGCACAGCTTGACCGGCTCAGACATGCCAGCCTGCGTGACCGGTTTGAAATCCGCGCCCTGCTTGAGGCAGAAGCCGCCCGGCTTGCCGCCTTGCGTGCAGGCCCTGATGCCGTCATGGAAATGCGCCGTCTGTTGCATGAACGCGGTGAACGCATGGGGGCAAAGGACGGGGATTTCCTTGCGCGTGATTTTGCCTTTCATCAATGTGTTGTCGCTGCATCCGGCAACAAGGTGCTGATGGAAATCTATAATTTCTTTTCCACCTCTGTTCGCGAAGCGATCGAGGCAACCTTCGACAGTGACCTGCCGGAACCGGATCTTGCTGCCCATACGGCAATAGTCGATGCCATTGCCGCGCACGATGCGGAAGGGGCAGCACGCGCAACGCGGCAGTTCATGCTGCCCATTCTTGAACGACTGAAAGACCTGCTGGACGAATGAACATGGAACACAGAGCGCCTCTGGCGGCTGGAACACCGGATGAAGCAAAGGCAATGACGGCCGAAGGCCCACACAAGGGCAGTGCGCCTGCCAGAAGCCGTTTCATGCATGTGCTTGCCGGCATCAGCCTTGTGCTGATTGCCGCCAATCTGCGTCCGGTCTTTTCAAGCCTTTCGGTTCTGTTGCCGGATATTCGTCAGGCAACCGGCATGACGGCCTTTGCCGCCGGCATTCTCACCACGCTGCCTGTCGTCTGTCTCGGCATTTTTGCCCCGCTTGCCCCGCGCCTTGCCCAGCGCATTGGGGCAGAGCGCGTGCTGCTGCTGGTGCTGATCGTTCTGGCGGTGGGTACGGCCATACGTGGAACTGGCAGTTTCTATTTGCTTTATCTGGGGGCAGCCCTTGCCGGTGGCGCCATTGCCGTTGGCAATGTGCTGTTGCCAAGCGTTGTCAAACGCGATTTTCCAACCGTCGCGCCGATGATGACCGGGCTTTATACCATGGCGCTGTGTGGTGGGGCGGCGGCGGCTGTTGGTTTCACCGTGCCCATCAAGGACTGGCTTGATGGTTCATGGAATCTGGCGCTGGCCTTCTGGGTCATCCCGGTTCTGCTGGTACTGGTCTTGTGGCTGCCGCAGGCCCTGCAGGCAAAACATGATCGCGCGCTTTCCCATGTCAGGGTCAATGGCCTGCTGAAAGACCGGCTGGCCTGGAATGTGACCCTGTTCATGGGGCTGCAATCGGCAACGGCCTATATCGTCTTTGGCTGGCTTGGCTCGATCATCCGCGACCGTGGCCTGAGCGCCAATGCCGCCGGTGTGCTGATTTCCTTTTCCATCATGGTGCAGGTGATCACCTGCCTTGCCGTGCCTTCCATTGCGGCAAGACAGAAAAGCCAGAGCCTGATCAATGTCATCTTGTGCCTGTGTGCGGCTGTGCCGCTGATCGGCTTTCTTTATCTGCCGTATTGGACATTCTGGCCACTGGCAGTCGTGCAGGGCATCGGGCAGGGCGGGCTCATTGCCGCCGCCATGATGATGATCGTGCTGCGTTCACCCGATGCGCAGGTGGCGGCGCATCTGTCAGGCATGGCGCAGGGCGTGGGTTATTGCCTGGCGGCCTTTGGCCCGCTTCTGGTCGGCGTCATCCAGAGCATGACCGGCAGCTTTGCCGCCTGCGGGCTGCTCTTTGCCGCCATTGGCATATTGTCATCCATCTGTGGCTGGGGTGCAGGCCGGCCGCGGCATGTCAATGTCACGGTTGAACGAAGGCATTCATGACGTGCCCCCTCATGGCGTCTTGAGATGAAAAAGCCCGGCATTGCCGGGCCTTTGTCCAAAGCAGTTCCAGAAAAAGATTTCCGTCCGGAACTGCGCAATAACATTATGCCAGAGCAATTCAGCGTTTCTGTGAAATCTGGATTGCTCTGTTGATGGGGCAGCTCAAACGAACTGACCAAGCCCCGGAATGGCGCCGACAATGGCGTCAACCGGCTCATCGCCCGCCTTTTCCTTGGCAAAGCGAATGGTTTCCTTGGCAACACCGGCAATTTCGCCCATGCCAAGACCGGCCGACATGAGCTGCGAGCCGAGACCCATCACACCGCCAACGAGATTGGCAAGAAAGCCGCCGCCCTTGACCTGTGAAACGGCTTCTTCTGCGCCAGGAATGGCGGCAAGCAGTTCTTTGACCTTGTCAGCCGGACCTTCCTTCTGCAGGAAAGCGAGGATCAGGCCGACCGATTTTTCAGCGGTTGCGGCATCAATACCGACATTCGACGTGATGCGCGTGATGAGTTCTTCCATTTGAGTCTCCCATAGAACTTACGTTTACGTAATATGCATCCAACCAGGCCATTTGCAAGAGGGCCTTGTTCGTTGAAAAGTAAAATTGCGCCAGTTTTTGACAGACGGCAAGCGCGGGCCATGCCTTTTGGGTAGCCGAGGGCTTGTCGCTTTGTGCAAATGATGCCTGGCTTGCGCTGCCTGACCGGCCTTGGCCGTACTTTCCAGGCTTGGGCATTGTCGAGGCCCAGACAGGCTATTATATCTTTTGCCTGTTGCTGCATTATTCGCTCGATTCATAACGCCAGGGGAGCAAACACGCTGATGAATGCTGATGACGCCATTTTTCTCGGTGCGAGCCGCAAGCCTGATAATTCTTACCAGCAGCCGGAATATCTGGCGCTGAAATATGGCAATCGTCATGGCCTCATCACGGGTGCCACCGGCACCGGCAAGACGGTGACCCTGCAGGTCCTGGCCGAAAGTTTCTCGGCGGCCGGCGTTCCGGTCTTCTGTGCCGATATCAAGGGCGATCTGTCCGGCATTGCGGCTGCGGGCGTGCCCAATGACGGGCTTGCAAAACGCGCGGAGGAGATCAAACTCTCGCCCTATGAGCAAAAGGCCTCGCCGGTCATTTTCTGGGACATTTTTGGCGAACAGGGCCATCCTGTGCGCGCCACCATTTCCGAAATGGGGCCGCTGCTCCTGTCGCGGCTGCTGAATCTCACCGAAGCACAGGAAGGTGTGCTCAATATTGCTTTCCGCCTTGCCGATCAGGAAGGGTTGTTGCTGATTGATCTGAAGGATCTGCAGGCCATTCTTGCCGATATGGCAGGGCGTACGGAAGAACTGTCGGCCAGATATGGCAATGTAAACAAGGCTTCCGTGGGCGCGATCCAGCGTTCGCTTCTGGTGCTGGAACAGCAGGGCGGCGACAGGTTCTTTGGCGAGCCGGCCCTGCGCATTGCTGACCTGATGCGCACCACGGTTGATGGTCGCGGCGTGGTCAGCGTTCTGGCGGCGGACAGGCTGATGATGAGTCCCCGGCTTTATTCCACCTTCCTGCTCTGGCTGATGTCGGAACTGTTTGAAACCTTGCCGGAAGTGGGTGATCCGGACAAGCCAAGGCTGGTCTTCTTCTTTGATGAAGCCCATCTTCTGTTCGATGAAGCGCCAAAGGCGCTGATCGACCGGGTGGAACAGGTAGTGCGCCTGATCCGCTCAAAGGGTGTGGGCATCTATTTTGTCACGCAGAATCCGCTGGATGTGCCGGAAAGCGTGCTGGCGCAGCTTGGCAATCGTGTTCAACATGCGCTGCGCGCCTATACGCCGCGCGAAACCAATGCGGTCAAGACTGCGGCCGATACATTCCGGCCAAATCCGGATTTCAATACGTTCGAGGCTATCACCAATCTGGCTACAGGCGAGGCGCTGGTCTCAACCCTGCAGGCCAAGGGCGTGCCATCTGTCGTTCAGCGTACCCTGATCCGACCTCCAGCGTCACGCATCGGGCCGCTTACGCCGGAAGAACGTCAGAAGATCATCGCGGCAAGTCCCATCGCGGGGCAGTATGAACAGGCAATCGATCGTGATTCTGCCTTTGAAATGCTTGCCCGCAAGGCAGAGGCAGCAGCCCAGTCGCAGGCAAAGCCGCAGGGCCAGACAGCACAGCAACCAGACGGGCAGGAAGGCATTCTGGGCGATCTTCTGGGGGCAGCCCTTGGCACGGGCAAGCGTTCCGGCCGCCAGACGATTGCCGAAGCGGCGATGAAATCGGTTGTCCGCTCGGTCGGCAGTTCCCTGGGCCGCGCCTTGGTGCGCGGTATTCTGGGGAGTTTCAAGCGCTAGAATTTTATGCATGAACAAGAAAAGCCCCGGAAACCGGGGCTTTTCTGGGATCAGATCACGACGATTGGCGTTTTGGGCGGAACGCGGTTGTAGAGATCGATAATATCCTGGTTGAGGAACCGCACGCAGCCCGACGAAACCGCCTTGCCGATCGACCACCATTCGGGGTTGCCGTGCAGGCGATAAAGCGTGTCCTTGCCATCCTTGAAGATATAGAGCGCACGCGCGCCAAGCGGATTGTTGAGACCTGGCGCCATGCCGCCATTGGCGGCGCTATATCGTGCCAGTTCCGGCTGGCGAGCGATCATTTCGTCTGGCGGCGTCCAGCGTGGCCATGCGCGCTTGTACTGGATGGTGGCGCGGCCAGACCAGGCAAAGCCAGCGCGGCCAATGCCAACGCCATAGCGGATGGCCTGACCATTATCGAGCACCAGATAGGCAAAGCGGTTGGCCGTATCGATCACGATCGTGCCCGGCAATTCGCCGGTTGGATCCGGAACCACCTGACGTAGATAGCGCTTGTCCATCTTGTGGATCGGAATGGCCGGGAGCATGTAACCATTGTCCTCAACGGCTGCATACATCTGTTCCCAGCCACCAAATGATGGGTCGACGTAGCCACTTGGTGTCCGATTGAGCGGAACGCCATTGTCATCCACATCGATGATCGGGATGTTCTGTCCGAGCTGCGCACAGCCGGCAAGGCCGGTTGCGGCAGTTGCAGTCAGTGCCGTCAGGAATGAGCGGCGGGAAAGTTTTGTGTGCATATGAAATCCAGACTATTGACGGGTGGAGACTCTATACAGGTGTCAAGGTTAACGGATTGCAACCAGATTTAAGGTTGCAAGAGCGTCAGGAAGCTGCATGGAAAGCCTATCCAGAATTTGATATTGGCTGAATTCGCTTCATAAATGTGGCAATGAGCGGATTGTTTTGCGACAATATGGTGGCAGGACGCATGCAGGCGCGGCCTGTTGCAGCAGGGGCACAATTTTAGCTGGCAGTAATGTAAATCAGTCGAGCATCTGCAGGCTGGGCAGGATCAGTGCTGGCTGAAACTGCCTGTATTCATCGGGCTGATTCGTACGGTTGATCCAGACGCCGCGCATGCCGAAGCTGACTGCCCCGGCCACATCCCAGCGATTGGACGACTGGAACGAGATGGCGTCCGGATAGACCCGCCAATGCATGGTCACCATTTCATAGACGTCATGGGCAGTCTTGTATTTGCGTACGCTGTCGGCAGAGAACAGATCATCCACCAGCATGTCCAGCGCGGATGATTTGAGGGCTGCCTCCAGCATGCTAATCGAGCCATTGGACAGGATGGCAATGCGCGCGCCGCGCTCTTTCAGGTTCCTGAAGGCTGCCGGGACCTCCGGGTAGCAGTCAATATGCCAATAGGCATCGAGGAGATCCGCACGCAGGGATGGATCGACGGAAGGATAGCTGGCCAAGGCAAAATCAAGCGCCTGTTCGGTCAGCTGCCAGAAGTCGCTATAGGCGCCCATCAGGGTGCAGACCCAGGAATATTCAAGCTGTTTTGCACGCCAGAGCTGCGACATGGCCAGACCATCCGGCCCTGCCTTTGACGCATGGCGGCGTACGGCAGCATGAACGTCAAACACTGTACCATAGGCGTCGAAAACATAAGACTGATAGGACACTGGCTTCTCCGTCGGCTGAAACACACCGATTGGAAATTCATTGCCGCTTTCCGGTGCCATATTCAATAATATTTCATTGTTCCGAAATGGATTTTGTATTTCAGTGCATTGCCGCAAGCGCCAATGCGGCCTATGTAGAGACTGTATGAAAGTTTCAGGGGCCGCGGTGACGGCACCGGTCTTGCTGAACGCAAGCAAAAAAGAAGAGGAGAGTTTCCAATGGCATTCGAACTTCCCCCACTGCCTTATGACTATGATGCCCTTGCGCCATACATGTCGCGTGAAACGCTTGAGTATCACCACGACAAGCACCATCAGGCTTATGTAACCAACGGCAACAAGCTCCTTGAAGGTTCCGGTCTTGAAGGCAAGAGCCTCGAAGAAATCGTCAAGGGAAGCTATGGCAAGAATCAGGCTCTCTTCAACAATGCCGGCCAGCACTACAATCATTTGCATTTCTGGAACTGGATGAAGAAGAATGGCGGCGGCCGCAAGCTGCCGGGCAAGCTGGAAAAGGCAATCGAAACCGATCTTGGCGGCTACGACAAGTTCCGTGAAGACTTCATCGCCGCCGGTGCGGCACAGTTCGGTTCGGGCTGGGCATGGCTTTCGGTCAAGGACGGCAAGCTTGAAATCTCCAAGACCCCGAACGGTGAAAACCCGCTCGTCCATGGCGCAACGCCGATCCTCGGCGTCGACGTATGGGAACATTCCTACTACATCGACTATCGCAATGCGCGTCCAAAATATCTGGAAGCCTTTGTCGATAACCTGATCAACTGGGAATATGTCGAAGCGCTTTATGAAAAGGCATAAGACCTGATCGAAAAGTCCAAAGTGAAAAGCCGCGTTATTGCGGCTTTTCTTTTTTATAATGTATCATCAATGGGCAACATATTGTAATTTGACTGCCATATTCTTTCTGAAAGACTCAAGGGGCAATTTTTTTAAGGAGTTGCTTATGTTTAATAAGTCAAAATTCATTGCTTCCGTCTTTATTGCTTTGATGCTTTCCAATGTCGCATCCCAAGCCTGTATCCTGAAGGGTATCGGTGGTGATGGCGGCAATTGTGCCAAGGATTGTGAAAAATACGGCCACCCATACTGGCTGTGCATGCTGGGTTCTTCGCATGCGCCTCAGCCGGGTGGCGACAGGAACCGCTAAACGGAACAGGTTGAGCGGAATGACTGTGAGCGGCTCTGCCCCTGCGGCAGGGCCGTTTTCTTGTAAAACATCAGCAATGATTGGTTTTTCATCGCTTTCCATTGCAATTGAGGCTGTATTCCCCATAATTGGCAAACCCGAAAAAACGGGCAATAGTGCATTGTGGAGGGAATTTATGCGCGCATCGTTTTTTGCTGTTGTTTCAGCGGCGGTTCTTATGTCCGGCATGGCGCATGCCGATGCGATTGCTGACCGTCAGGCATTGATGAAGGATATAGGCCGTTCTGTCGGAGCGATCGTGCCGATGATCAAGGGAGAAAAACCGTTTGATGCGGCCGCGGCGCTGGCGGCTCTGGAACAGATCGACGCTGATGCAAAGAAGATCGATGTCGCAACCATGTTCCCGGCTGGCTCGGACAAGGGTGATACCGAGGCTTCGCCAAAAATCTGGGAAGACATGGATGGCTTCACCAAGGCCGTCGACAAGTTCAAGGCAGATGCAGCCGCAGCAGCTGCTGCCAAGCCGGATTCGCTTGATGGGCTGAAGCTGGCTTTCCAGCAGGTCAGCGCCAATTGTGGTTCCTGCCATCAGTCCTATCGCCTGAAGAAGAACTAGGCGGTTGCCATGCTACGCAAGCTCGCTCTTGTCGCAGGCGGCATAGTCATCATTGCGCTGGCGGCCTTCTGGATTGTCACAATGCCGCAGACAATCGATGCGGCAACCATGGCCGCAATGAAGGAAGGCGACGCCAATCGTGGCGAGCGGATTTTCTGGGCAGGGGGGTGTGCCTCCTGCCATGCCGCACCGGGCGCGCAGGATGAGGCGCGCAAGGTGCTGTCCGGCGGGCTGGAACTGGTCTCCGATTTCGGCACATTCGTTGCGCCGAATATTTCGCCGTCACCGCAGGGCATAGGCGACTGGTCGTTGCAGGATTTTGCCAATGCCCTGCTGAAGGGGGTCGGCAAGAACGGCCATCATCTTTATCCGAGCTTTCCCTATACATCCTATACCCGCATGCAGCCGCAGGACGTGGCCGATCTTTATGCCTTCATCATGACCTTGCCGCCCTCGGACAAGCCCTCCGAGCCGAACAGGCTTGCATTTCCGTTCAATGTGCGTCGTGGGCTGGGCTTATGGAAACTCCTGTTCCTCGATAATGGCCCGGCCGTTGATCTTGAAAATCCATCCGATCAGGTCAAACGCGGCCAGTATCTGGTTGAGGCACTTGGCCATTGTGGCGAATGCCATACGCCGCGCAATCTGATTGGCGGGCTGGACAAGTCAAAATGGTTGGCAGGTGCGCTTTCGCCTGAAACGGGCAGTGATGGCAAAAAGGGCATTGTGCCCAATATTACCACCGGACCGGGCGGTATTGGCGACTGGAGCGCCCAGGATATAGCCTATGCGCTGCAAAGCGGTTTCACGCCGGATTTTGATTCGCTTGGCGGTTCAATGACCGATGTGGTGGCGAATATGGCAAAGCTCCCGGATGAGGACAGGCAGGCGATAGCGGCCTATCTGAAAGTCATACCGCCGCATCCGGATGGTTTTGAAAGGCATTGAAAAGGTTGGCACTGGCAGAATGCCGTCTCGGCCAGTGCTATCGCACCGTGCAGCGGGCAATGGTTGCCGGGCCGGCATTGGTATATTTGCTTTGCATCGTATAAAGCCAGCCGCGGCACTCATTCATCGTGCTGAAGCAGCGCATGCGATCAACCGGAATGCGGCCATCATTATTGCTGAGAATAGGTGAATCATCCACGCCGCTGAAAACGCCGACAATGATGCCGCTGCCGCGCGGCGGCGTGCTGCAGCGCGCGCCGGCATATTCGCTCACACCCTTGGGGATGGGGCCGGACATGGTGGCCGGCGACGGGCCGCTGCCGGATTGATCCACCTGCGGAGCGGCCACACAGGCAGCAAGTGCAAGCGTCAGGCTCACAGGAATCAGCTTCAATCCGGCTTTCATGCTTGTCTCCCATTCACCACCGGCTGGACCAGGTGATCACCAGATGGGAGCAATTCAGATTTTCATGGAAATGCTGATTGCTCCAACATATTGATTTTCTTGCAGTTCCAGACAGAAAACCGGTTCCCACTTTTCCTGGAACTGCGTTATCGTAATCACCATATTATAATGGTGTGTGGCTTGCGCCAATCGGCCTATTCCTCAAAATGGCTGTCTGTTGCACGCGAACGTGGATAAATATGGCGCACGGGAAAGGCTGGCAGCCATGTTTCGCGCCGGACGGCCCAGCTTTCATAGGCCGGGACAAATTGGTCGATAGCATCAAGCGTACCGAGATGAACCTCGATCTCGTCATCCGTGCAGGCAAAGACGGATGAACCGCAATGCGGGCAGAAATGCCGGCCGGCATAATCGCGTGTTTCACCTGTAATGGTTACGGCCTGTCTGGGAAAGATCGCGGCAGCATAAAACAGCGCGCCGTGGTGCTTGCGGCAGTCAAGACAATGACAGATGCCGACCCGATAGGGGTTGCCCCTTGCCACCAGACGGATATTGCCGCACAGGCAGCCGCCTTCATGCTGTTGCATCAATGCCTCCCGCATCAAGTGAAACGGCCAGAATGTGATCATTCTGGCCGTCTGTGCATCAGTTGTTGAGTCTGCCTGCGATCTTCAGGGCGAAGGCATAGCTGTAGGCTACCTCCTCCAGCCGCGAGAACCGGCCGGATGCGCCGGCATGGCCGGCATCCATATTGATCTTGAACAGAACCGGACGATCGTCTGTTTTGAGTTCACGCAGTTTTGCCACCCATTTTGCCGGTTCCCAATAGGTGACACGCGGATCTGTCAGGCCCGCAATGGCAAGAATGACCGGATAGGCCTGTGCCTTCACATTGTCATAGGGCGAATAGCTGGCAATGGTGCGATAGTCTTCTTCCGATGTGATCGGATTGCCCCATTCCGGCCATTCAGGCGGGGTGAGCGGCAATGTGTCATCAAGCATCGTGTTGAGCACGTCGACGAATGGCACTTCGGCAATGATGCCGCCGAAGGCTTCCGGGGCCATATTGGCAATGGCTCCCATCAGCATGCCGCCGGCCGAACCGCCATGGGCAATGATGCGGTCATGGCTGGTAAAACCTTCGCGCACCAGATGGCGCGCTGCGGCAATGAAGTCCTTGAATGTGTTGACCTTCTTTTCGCGCTTGCCGTTTTCATACCAGGCAAAGCCCTTGTCCTTGCCGCCGCGGACATGGGCAATGGCATAGACAAAGCCGCGATCAACCAGTGACAGGCGTGACGTGCTGAAGCTTGCCGGAATGGTGATGCCATAAGAGCCATAGCCATAAAGCAGGCATGGCGCGGAACCATCGAGCTTCGTGTCCTTATGATAAAGCAGCGAGATCGGGACCAGTTCGCCATCCTCGGCCGGGGCGAAAATGCGCCGCGTGACATAAGCTTGCGGATTATGCCCCGATGGCACTTCCTGCGTCTTGAGCAGGGTGCGTTCGCGCGTGCGCATGTTATAGTCGTAAAGCTGCTCCGGCGTGGTCATGGAGGAATAGGAAAAGCGGATGATGTCCGTGTCATATTCCGCACTGCCATGCAGCCCCAGCGAATAGGCCTCTTCATCAAAGGCGATCGCATGTTCCTCGCCTGTGTCGCGGTCACGGATCACAATGCGCGGCAGGCCATTGTCCCGCTCCATCCAGACCAGATGATGCTTGTAGGCGGCATGCGACAGAATGAGTCGGCCCGGCTTTTCCGGCACGACATCCTGCCAGTTTTCAGGTTCTGGCGCATGGGCAGGCGTGACAACGATCTTGAAGTCCTTGGCGCCGCCTGCATTGGTGAGGATATAGAAGACATCACCGCCCGGCGCGATGCTGTATTCAATGCCGGTCTGGCGCGGCGCAATCAGCCGCGGGCTTGCGGCAGGATTGTCCGCCGGCAGCATCCAGCATTCGGACGTTTCATGGTCGTGAATGTCGATGAAAATGTAATCATCGAGCGGCGAGCCATCGACGCTGACAAAAAAGCCCGGATCCTTCTCCTTGAAGATCAATGGGTCCTGTGACTGATCGGTTCCGATCCTGTGATAATAGACTTCCAGTGCGCGATGGTTTTCATCAAGACGCGTATAGAAAAAGCCTTCGCTTTTTGCGTCCCAGCTTGCCGATCCGCCAGTATTGGTCACAAGATCGGCAAGATCCTGCATGGTGGCAAGGTCGCGCACCTTGAGGGTGAAGAATTCCGAGCCCTTGTCATCAAAGCCCCAGATCAGGCGCTGATGATCGGGTGAATGGTCAGAGGTGGAGATCGAAAAATAGGCCTTGCCTTCGGCTTCCCTGTCGCCGTCAAGCAGAATGGTTTCTACGCCGCCATCGCGTGGCATGCGCACAAAACGCGGATGCTGTCCGCCGGTGACATAGGAAACGCCATAGGCATAGGGGCCATCCTTGATCGGAACGGATGAGTCGTCTTCCTTGATGCGCCCGCGCATTTCCGAAAACAGCTCTTTTTGCAGTGCTTCCGTGTCCTGCATCAAGGCAGCCTGATAGGCATTTTCCGCTTCAAGGTGCTTGCGGATTTCTGGCGCCAGCAGGGATGGATCCTGGAAAACCTCCTGCCAATTGTCGGCACGTAGCCAGGCATAGTCGTCCATACGGGTAATTCCATGCCGTGTGTCGCTGGTTGGATGCTTGGGGGCGTGCGGTGGCTGTGGATGAAGAGTGGAATTTGGCATAAACAGTCCGTGAGTGGGGATGAGGCAGGAATCAATCTTCCGTGAAGATCAGGGCATGGCCATTCATGCAATAACGCAATCCGGTTGGCGGTGGGCCATCGGGAAAGACGTGGCCAAGATGCGCATCGCAATCGGCACAGCGAATCTCCGTGCGCACCATGCCATAGGATCGATCCTCGAAGGCTGCAACGGCATCGTCGCTGATTGGCTGATAGAAGCTTGGCCAACCTGTTCCGGATTCATATTTGGTTTCAGAGCGATAGAGCGGACGGCCACAACATACGCAGCCATAGGTGCCTTTCAGCGAGCTGTCGAAATTGGGGCTTGAAAAGGCGCGCTCCGTGCCGTGCTGGCGCGTGATCTGATACTGGATTGGCGTAAGCTGCTCACGCCATTCCTCATCCGTCTTGATGACTTTCAGCTTGCGAACCGGGTGTTTGATGTGGGGCATGGCAGCTTCCTTCGTTTCGCAGATTGGTGTTTTTGCGCATTGTTTCAAATTTTATTGCATTGTAGACGCAACAAATTATCTACAATTGAACAAACTGAATATAGGTGCATGTCTACACATTACCAATAGTCGTTGATTCACTCGGGAATCCATCATGGTCATTATACGCCATGTGGTGTCGCTTTTTGGTATGAAAAATCAGGTAGCCTCTGCATCTTATTTTCTCGTAACCTGATGTTTCTGGAACAGGTCTGTTAAATTTGTGACCAAAATGATCAAATGTAGTCCTAATTTTATGGGGACGATTTTATCATGCTGCAAGAAATTACATTTGTAGCGCAGTTGCGAATTTTTTTCAGGTTGTAGATTCAACTTGGCTCACACTGTAGGATTGTTTTGTTGTATTTTATCTGCAAGTTGAAAATGTCGTGATCATGTATTGTTGAATGATAATTATATTGCAAATGCCACCATCAACTGATATTTGAAAAATTGACGGGATGAGTGTTAGATCATGCGCAGCGCGTCCTGTAAATCCAGACAACTGGCGATGCTGTGCGACAGCAAAAATTAAAGGAAGTATGATGGAGCATCTCGATTCTAACGACGAAAGCATAGAACTATTGCTAAGCCTGACTGCTGACGTTGTTGCTGCTTACGTAGGGAATAATTCGATCCGTGCAGGCGAACTGCCGACGCTGATTGCCGAAGTTCATGCTGCGTTCAAGCGCCATGTCGAGCGTGAAGAAGCTCCGGTTGTCGTTGAGAAGCCGAAGCCAGCTGTAAATCCGAAGCGTTCTGTTCATGACGACTACATCATTTGCCTTGAAGACGGCAAAAAGTTCAAGTCGCTCAAGCGCCATCTGATGACGCACTACAACATGACGCCGGAACAGTATCGCGAAAAGTGGGATCTGGATCCCAACTATCCGATGGTTGCGCCGAACTACGCTGCAGCACGCTCGAGGCTGGCCAAGAAGATGGGCCTCGGCCGTAAGCCAAAGAGCGACTGATCATCGCGCCGGTTCAGGATCGGCAACGATTTGGCGGTCTTGATGTGAAATGGCCGGGAGCGCTGTCGTACATTCAATGGCGCCCCGGCATGATCGGGCTTCAGTGGAAAGCTGGCACTGTTTGGCGGCAATGTACCGCCACAGCGGCAGTCGTGCCCATGTGCAAGACCATCATATGTGCAAGACCAGCCTATGCAAATCAGAAACGTGAAACACAGAGCTGACTGTCAGAACAGATATGGCTGTCAGCCATGAATGCAATTCACGCGACCAAGCTGATCTGGCCTGCGCCAATCTGATCAGACCCCTCGATTTTTGACAGCGGTCAAGGCGAGGGGTTTTTGATTCCGCCCTGTTCATTGCCTGGCTGGAATGTTGCGTGGAATCCGGGGGGGAAGGGGTTGTCTGTGCCTGCGCCGCGCATGTGGCTTGGCACCTTGGTCTGCCCGTTGCGGTCGTCTTCAATTGCAGGGCAGGGCTTGAATGCCAGACGCAGGACTTGGTTCATGTGGTGAAAATGGCACCCATAGCCCGATATGCGCGGCAAGCCGCGAAAGGAAGGCAGAGCCTGACGCATGATCCTCATCATTTCGGTGAGTTCGCAGCTCCAGGAAAAGCTGCCCGGCTTTCCATCCGGAACAGCGCCATACAAGCCATACAATGTGTCAGAGCAATTCAGCCTTTTCCTAGGCATCTGGATTGCTCCAGGATGAGGCTTACCCATTCACTGCCCATTCCGTTGGCTGATTTGCTGACAATGCACGAAAATGCCCTGCCATTTCTTCGCCTTTCCGCTCACCCATGCAGATGGCTGTTTCACGTCCATGAAAGGATTCTGCGCCTGTCTGGAGCAGCATTGAGTACCGTCTGATCCCTTGCCTTTATCCGCAGCAACAGACAGGCATTTCCCTGCCGTACCGGCTGTTGCCACTTGCCTGTATCTCCTGACAAGAACAGGTTTTTCTGGCCGTTCCATCCGGCTTTGACGCCTTTCGCATATGGCCCTTTGCATGAGCAATGCCCCAGGCTTTTGTTTTGATGCAGCCAAAACCGGCGTCTGTTCTGGAAAGGCCTGTTTCTGGATTTGCCACATTGCCGGTCATGGCGCGCAGGCGGTCAAGCACCTGTTTCAGGGCAATATGCCGGTTGAGATCATAGCCCCAGTGCCCATTCACGCCTTTCAGCCTTTCCCGTTCGATCAGCCGTGTCAGTCTCTTGATCGCCGCTTGCTGCGCCTCGGCCGAGGAAGCCATGAGTGCGCTGAAATCGATGCCGGCAATGAGCTGAAGCGCCACGCGCTGCATGGCGTCCATGCGCGCCTGCTCCCGGGTGGCAAGAAAATTTTCCTTTTGTTTGCGTAATTCCTGCTCGTTCATGGTGTCCCTCACGTTGATTTGCTGGGACACAGCATGCAGTGATGCGGGTATATGGGGATAATATTCCCAACAAAATTCTGACTTCGCTGCAGAAGTGCCATTTTTACACAAGAATCAGCTAGCATGAAACTTATCCACGCTTGCAATTTCTTCCGTACAAGAATATATTCCTATTTTGACGGGGAATAATGGATGTCTTTGCAACGAACGGATGCCATTCATAACAAGGCCGAAGCCCTGGATGCCTTAAGGCAGCTGGCGGCAAGGCATGGGCGGAAACTGTCGCCGGATTGCGATGACAAGCCCACTGTCAACGAGACACGTCAACGCAACATTGCGATCTGTGACGCGTTGATTGATCTGCTTGGCTCAACCTTCGGGGTGAGCAGCAAGGAGTTGAGATCGCCAAGGCGATGTGTGCGTTCCATCGCACGTGTTCGTCAGATTGGCATGTATGTCGCGCATACCTATTTCGGCATGGCGATGAGTGAGGTGGCCATCGGTTTCGCACGCGACCGCACCACGGTGATGTATGCCTGCCATCTGGTCGAGGATCTGCGCGATGATGTCGATTTTGATGCGGTCGTGACGGCGTTTGAACGCAAGGTCGGAGCGGTGTTTACGGAATGGAGGCAAGCGGCATGAGCGAATCCGAGAAGCGTATACTTCGTTTTCTGAGGAGCGGCGCATGTGAAATGCAGGATTCTGTTCGCGAATCGCATGTGCTGCTGGTGGGAGAACAGGGCAGCATTGCAGCCACGCGCGCCGAGATTGATGCCTTGCGCAGGAAGGGCCTTTTACGCCTTGTCGGGCAAACCGTTTCGCTGGCACAAGGCAGTGCTGCCAAACCGGCAACTGGCAGGAAACGACTGGCTTCTGATGCACAGAACCGGGCAAGGGTGCAAATGGACAATGGCGAAACTGTCGTCGTCAACCTCTCCGAATCACCGCTTGCCCGGCTTTATCGGATGAAAAATCCCGATGGCAGCACCTTTCTGTCGGAAGGCGAATTTCGTGCTGGTGAAAGGCTGCGGGCGGATTTTACACGCGGGGCCATGATGCCATCCGTGACCTCGCGCTGGGGCATGGAGGTGCATGGAACAGGTTGCAGCCATCGTGGTGCAGGCGGCTTTGCGGAAATGTCGGACATTGCCCTTGCCAGCCGTCAGCGCGTGGAACGCGCCCTGCAGGCAGTCGACCCGGAACTGAGTGGCGCGCTTGTGGATGTGTGCTGTTTTCTGAAAGGGCTGGAAACGGTGGAACGGGAGCGGCAATGGCCGGTTCGTTCCGCAAAGATCCTGATCAAGACAGCGCTGGCCATGCTGGAGCGCCATTATAATCCGCCGGCAAGACGGGCTGCGGGCAATACCATTCTGCATTGGGGCACAGAGGATTATCGTCCGGCCATCATGCCCGGACAGGGCCAGGCGTGAACAACGGATGCGTGGTTCTTTTCATGTCCGACGGCATGTGGCGGCTGAAAGAGGGGGCTGCCGGCAGCAGCGCTTTGCCGCCTCAGGCTGCGGCAAGGGCTGCCTCTGCCTCACGGCGAATACGCGCCACCATTGAACGCAGGCCGTTGGAGCGCTGTGGCGTGAGGTGCTCGTCAAGGCCGAGTTTTTTCAGGATTGCTTCCGGATCAATGGCGAGAATTTCCGAAGCCCGGCGGCCGGAATAAAGCGCCAGCACGATCGCGACCAGACCACGCACAATATGCGCGTCCGAATCACCCAGAAATTCCATGACCGGGTCGGGGCCGTCATGTGGCAGGGTTTTCAGCCACACCTGGCTGACACAGCCCTGTACCTTATGTTCGGCATCGCGTGCATCGTCAGGATAGGGCTTCAGCTCATTGCCAAGCTCGATCACATAGCGATAGCGATCCTCCCAGTCATCGAGAAACGCGAAATCGGAAATAATGCTGTCGATCGTGGCGGTCATGCTCATTACCTGGCTGGATGTCTGGAAAGAATGCCTGCGTCTATATAGGCCCGAACTGCGGCGAGGTCACGAAAAAGCTTTCGTGGCAACAGTTGTTCGCAATGGATTGATCAATCTGCGCAAAATCAGCCTGCCGTGGCAGCCTGCCGGTGCAGGAGCAGGCTCAATGACCGCTCTTCTCCCGCGGCAGGGGGAGCGGGTGCGACTTGTCCCGGTTTGTTATGACATGTTCATTTGTTGGAATATTTTCCGCCTTTGGTGCTGGTTGCTGCCTGTCGGTAAAATAGGAACTCAGAAATTCAAGCATTCTGCCGCTTGCCTCCATGAGCCCATTTCCGGCCGAAGCCAGCAGCGATGTGCCCGTTTCGCAGGCTGTCTGATTGTTCTGGCATAGTTTGCCAACTTCCAGCGCTGTCTTGCCATAGCCTATCAGGTCGGCAATGGCGTCTGTTCTGGCCGGATTTTCAGCTGCCGTCTGCCTGTGCGCTGATGGTGGCCTTGTATCCGTTTCCGGGAAAAGACGGGGCATGATGAGAAAGGCCAGCATCAGCCAGAACGCGGATTTGAGAATGAAACGAATCATGACCTTGGCTTTAGCTTGTTGCAGCTTGGGACTGGTTGCTACATTCACCCGAAATCGAAAAGATTCGGTAACCGCCAGCATGCCTTCCATGATCAGGCCGCAGGATTGCGGCAAATGCGGGTCGCGCGCCTGACTTTTTGCCGCTGGGCGGATGGCCGGAGGAAAATGCGCCGTGCGTGGGACGGCAACAGGCCTTGGCAAAGGCACGGCAAGGGCAGAGCCTGGGCACAGATTGCACAAATAATTGTAAAACATGACTTTTCTGTACGCCGGCTATCCGGCAGCCAAGGCTGGCAAAAGATAGTTTCTGTTTACCATAGATTCAAAAGGCCTGCTCTGGCGGCAGAAAACGGGCCAATCGGCCTGCGTTTTATCCATTCCTTAAAGCCTCGCGCGCAATCTGGTCCTGTCGGGGCGGTATGCGTTTTCGACAGAATGCAAAATGAGCAAATGGGTGAGGCCGTTGAACGCCATTGTCAGAATTGCAGCAGGATTGATGGGGAGCTGGGGCGCAAGACTGTCTGGCGCTTATATGCACGTCTGTCAGCGTCTGGCTGGTTCGGGTGAACCATGCGCCATGCGCATGGCGGGCTCCTGTTTGCTGCTGCCTGTCCTGCTTCTGGCAACCGCCCTGGCCTGTGGTGTGGCGACGTCACTGAACGAGCTGGCCGTGCTTGTCATCAGCCTTGCAGGCCTTGCCATGATTATGTGTGCCTTGGCGCTGTTCGGCCTGCCGGCACACATTGCCGCAATGGCCAATTTCATCATCTATGGATTCGGTCTGGCGACCATCGGCATGATTGCGGATGGTGATAGCCTGTCCCTGCTCATGACAGCGCTTCTGCCGATCGAAATCTGGCTTGTGACCCGCAAGGCCTGGCCGGCTGTCACTGGCCTTGCTGCGGCAGTGCTGATCGACAGTCTTCTGATCCTTTGGACAGAACAGGCTGCCCTTACCCTCTCGGCTGCGGCCATTGTCGTGTTTGTGGCCTATGCAGCTCTCATTGGCATGCGGATTGCCCGTGCAACCGGCAAGGGCGCGGAGCAGACGGTTGCAGAACCGGTCATCATGCATCAGGGCGGGGATGTACGCTTCAGTCTTGATCTGGAAGGCCGCATCATGTCGGCTGATGTGCAGACCGCCAGGCGTCTTGGTGCAAAGGCTGATGGGCTCAAGGATGCCATGCTGCTTGATCATGTTCATGTGACGGACAGGGTACATTATCTGTCCATGCTGGCTGATCTGCGTGAAGGCAAGGCTGTGCATGCGGTCGATCTCAGGTTGCGCGCCCGCAACAAAGATCGCGTGGTCTTTGAGCCTTATCGTATTGAAGCCTTTGTCCATGCTGACAGGATTGCGCTCACCGGCCGTTCGCTGCAGCGAGAGCAGGAATTACAGGACGAGATTGCCGCGCTCAAGGCTGAACTGGCCAGGGAGCGTGTCAATAAAAGCCATCAGCTTGCCGCCATCAGCCATGAGCTGCGCACGCCGCTTAATGCCATCATCGGCTTTTCCGACATGCTGGCCAATGGCATTGGCTCTGACAATGCCGATGACAGGCAGCGCGAATATGCCGGCATCATTCATCGCTCCGGCCATTACATGCTGGAACTGGTCAATGCTGTTCTTGACAGTTCGCGGCTCGAGACCGGCACCTATCGCATTCATCCAAAATCTTTTGCCTTCAGGCAGGCGGTGGATCTGTGCAGCAATGTCATGCTGCCGCAGGCTGAAGCCAAGGGAGTTGTCTTCTGTCATCGTGTACGCGCCGATATTGGCGAACTGGTTGCCGACCAGCGTGCGGTGCAGCAAATATTGATCAATCTGGCTGCCAATGCGGTGAAGTTCACCAAAAAGGGCGGTTGTGTTACCATTGATGCAGCCCGCATTGCCACCGACAGCCGCCCGATGCTGGAAATCAGCATTACGGATACTGGCATCGGCATGAGCGAGGACGATCTGGCAAGGATCGGCACGCCATTCATGCGCGCCGATAACAGCTATACCCGTGCACAGGAAGGCAGCGGCCTTGGGCTTTGCGTGGTGAAAGGTCTGGTTGCGTTGCATGAAGGCAGCATCAAGTTCAAAAGCAGGCTGGGCGAGGGAACCGTGGTCACGGTTCGTCTACCGCTTGCCGGCCCGCTCAATCACACTGGAGGCACGGACAATCACGTTGCATGCAATGAGCAGCTTGCAACCGGCATGGTGATCGACATGCATCGACACCAAGGAGAAAGGCATAATGACTGGCAGAAAGACGGTAACCAGGACCAAGTCGGTGCGCAGACCCGTAAAACGGCCTAGCATCACGATCCGGGTTCTCAAATTCTTCCTGAATTCGGCCTCCGCGCTGGCCTTTGCGGCAGGTGAATTCATTGTGCGCAATCCGGTTTTCACCGGCGGTGCGACTGCCTTTGCCGTGGTGTTCGGTTTTGTTGCCGCCAATGCACTCTGGTATCAGCCGGAAGCACATAATGCAGTGTTTTTCAGCACGCGCCCGGAACTGGTCTTCAAGCCTACGCCGCGCAATGCCCTGTTTGGTGCAGGTGCGAAAGGCGGGCAGGCCCCCAGCCAGCCTGTGGCCAACACTGCGCCTGTGCCAGATCAGACGGCAGGGCAATTGTCATTGCCTGAAATCATCTCGGACGACATGCTGCCTGCATTGGCGCCCAATGCCGATGCCGATATTGCGCGGCTGCAATTGCGACTGTCGGCACTGGGCATCTACAAGGGCCCGATCGATGGTTTTGGCGGGCCGCAGACCCGTGCGGCAGTTGAACGCTGGCGCGCGCTGGAAGGCAAGCTGAACCTGCCGCAGACACAGAACAATCAGGCTGCGATTCGCTCGGGCGCGCCAGCCGCCGAAAGCGCCGGACGCATGGACAATATTGCCAGCGTGATTGCGCGCGCCAGCCCGGTGCCGGATGAAAAGCCGGTTCCCGCCAGGGCTGAAACCGCTCTGCGCCCCAGGGCGGCGACAGTGTCGCTGCGCCCGGCAGAGAACAAGACAAGGTCGAGCGCCGAGAAAGGGCCGGCCGGCGAGCAGGCCCCGCCCGTCCCGATCACCGTGCAGGATATCATCCGCGTCCAGGCTGGTCTCAAGGCCTTTGGCAATGATGCCGTTCCAGTCACAGGGCAGGTGGACAAGGCAACCAGCGATGCAGTGCGCGAATTCCAGAAATTGTTCCGCCTGCCGGTTACGGGCAGGATCGATGCCACGCTGATCGGCAAGATGCGTGAAATCGGCCTGATCGGGTGACGGATGACTGCGCGCGTAAAGTCGGATTTCTGGGTATCAGTCCTGATCCGCAGAGTGCAGATCGAAGGTGGCTTTGCCTATCTTGCCCGGCGTGGTGCGCCGGAAGCGGGCGCCATTTTCATCAAGGTCAGCGCCCGCTTTGGCACATGTGACCTTTATGCGCCCGCACCACAGACCGCCTATGATGAGGAAAGCGACGGCGAGCGCCGTTTCCTGCGCATCCTGCATGATGTCAATGATGAGGCTGTCTCGGAAAGAATGGCGCGCGAGATCCGTTTTGACCCGGATCTATGGTTGGTGGAACTGGAAGATGTGGCCGATGTTGCGGCGCTTTTTCCCATTGCGCCAGAAGATGATGCCTGAAAGCAGATGATGCCTGAAACGGATGCAGCCTGAAAATCTGCATCCGGCAAGCAGCGGAAATGAACAGGTTTATTGACCGATGCCGCTTCGGAGCGGATGGTCGGAATTGGCGACCTGCGTCACCGGCGCAGACAATGCCGATGTCGCCATTTCACGCAGCTTGTCACGCAGCATGGCCGACATGTCCTCCGCACGCCAGCGACGGATGAGGGCGGTTGCCTTCTGGCGGTCGATCGAGCGGTAAAGCTTGACGAAATTGCGCAGGCCCTCGCGGTCAGTCTCCACCGAGCCAAGCACGGCAGTCAGCGTCAGGAAACATTCCGCTGCCGTGAAGCCAAGTGCCTTGAGTGCGATCGGCAAATGGGTCTGCGGCCATTTGCCGATGATCATTTCAACGCGCTCCAGCGTCAGATCCAGCGCATCGGCCAGCACCTTGCGGAGTGGTGCATCGCTGCCAAGCAGGGCGGCATCGACAATCAGATCGCTTTCTGTCGGAAAATCCATCTCGGAAAAGACCGGCAGGCTTGCAGGCGTGCTTTCCTGTTCGGCAATTGCCGCCGGCATGTCATCCGATTTGTCTGCCAGCTCATCCTGCATGGCCAGAGTGCGTTCAATCGCCGGGTCGGCAAAACTCGTCAGAACCTGTCTGAGCAGGGGATCTCGCGACGGACGGCGGGCAATGACGCGGGCATGGCCAAGCCCCTTGCGGCCGATGAGGTCAATCAGATCGGATGATTGCAGCAGGGGCGAGCGCAAGAGAAGGGGCGCGGAAATTTCGGTCGGTTCGCTGGCAAGCGTCAGCAGCAGGCGGCGCGGCGCATCGTCAAGCAGTGCCAGCGCATTGGCGACATGGCGTTTGCCATGCGGAGTCGCACTGCGCAACATCGGCAGGGCCAGATCCTCAAGCTGCTGTGTGTCCTGGCGTCCGGGGCGTGTGATTGCGGCATAAGCGGAAATGGCGGCCGCAAGCAGGTCGTCCGCCTTGATGTTTCCAGCAGTTGTACGCGACAGATCCCGGCTGCCTGAAATCTCCTCCAGGGCGCGGAACTGATCATTGGACACGCAAATACTCCGGTAGTTGGGATGCATGTCTCCCGGAAGCGGAATGGCTTGGGAAACATGCGTCAGACAAAGTCTTTTTGCCGATCATAACGGCCAAGTCTTAGCAAGCCATTAACCGTAATGCGGCTTGAGGCGGCCAGATTGCTGCAGCTTCATTCCGGGTCATAAGGCCGGCATGCAGCGCTTTCAAAAAAGTGCGCGATCGTTTTCGACCAGCTCTGATCGGGCAGGAGGGTGCGCAATATGACCATGCCCTCGCCAAGATCCTTTTCGATCATGACGGGGCGGTTTTCGCCCTGCTGTTCGCTGACGCGCAGCCTTGCCATGCCAATGGGATCGGCAATGATGAGATCGAGCTTTCCCTGAACAAAAACATCATCATTGATGCTGTAGAGATTGTCGCCATTGGGGGCATAGACCGACAGCGACCAGAACGGTACGGTAACGGATGTGGTAATGCGCACCGGGCCACCGGCAAGATCAAAGCGGCAGGCCGCAGCGCGAAGCAGCGGGTCCTTGTCACTGCCAAGTCCATCCTTTCTGTCGATGGGCTGAAACACATAAGGTTCGCCCCGGGTTTCAAGGCGCGACCAGGCATTCTGATCCGAATAGAGGGGCACCAGAAAGATCACCGCCAGATGCACGATGGCTGCTCCGACAAGCCCCAGCAACAGGATCTGGAACCAGTTTGACAGCAGGCGCTGGGATCCTGTCCTGTCAGCCATGGCACATCCTGTCATGCTGGAATGGGGCGGGCTCAACTTTTGGCATGACAAGCTCAACCAGACCGGCAGAGCTTGCGGCGGGCGTATCATAAAGGGTCAGGACCAGTACCAGATCGCCCTGGCCTTCCAGCGGCAGCCAGTTGCCGGAACGGGCGTCGGCGCCGATATCTACCATGATGGAACCATCCTGTTCATAAAGGACATCGCGTGAGTGAAGGGCAATGGGCAGGCCCTGTCTTGGTATGATCGGGGAGAGGTCGGGGCTTGCAGCATAAAGCGTCCAGAAGCGGGCTGATGGCGTGAAGCCGCTGAGCCTGTAGCGGCAATTGCGCCGCAATGGACGGCCGTTATCATCTGTTCTGGCCTGAAAGATCAGGCCTTCTGCAGCACCTGGCGGCAATATGGCCTTTTGTGCCGCGCGCGCTTTGGCATAGGGGTCGGCTTCTTCTGTCCCGGCCAATGGATAGGCACGCCATGCGCCGACCCGTAATTCGCCAAAGCCGTCAAAGCGGTTGAGAACGGCATTGGCGCTCCATATGCCGCCGCCAAGCGCAATCAGCAGCAAAACGGTAACATGCAGGATTGATTTCACCATGATGCACTCAAAGTAGCGATGCCTTGACCTGATTGGCACTGACGGGGGTTGCAGAGCGGAACAGATCATGCAGTTTCCGGATTACCCTGGTCGTCATGGGTGACAGCACACGCGGCGGCATCGTGGCCATTTCCGGCTGGTTTTCGCTGGTATTGGCGGCGGCGATTGGGGTGGCCGGGAAAGGCGGATTGACGCCCGGAATGGGCTTCAGCTCGATATTCTGATGCGCATAGCTCATCATGCGCTGCCATGCCATGGCCGGCAGAATGCCGCCGGTCAGCTCATTGGTCGGGCTGAAATTGTCATTACCGAACCAGACTGCGGCGGTATAATTGCCGGTAAATCCGACAAACCAGGCATCGCGGTAATTCTGCGTCGTGCCGGTCTTGCCGCCGACACGGGTCATGGGAAGTGCTGCGCGCCGGCCCGTGCCGCGCTCTGGCACCTGCACCAGCATCGAGTTCATTGCATGGGCCGCTTCTTCCGACAGGGCCCGGTATGGTTTCGGGCCGTCGCGGCTGAAATCCCACAATACCTTGCCATCCGTGGAAAGAATCTGGGTGAAGGCATGGCGGTTTCCCGCCATGCCGCCGGTGGCAAAGACATTGTAGCCGGTGGCCTGATCCAGCACCGTCATTTCCGATGTGCCGAGCACCATGGTCTTGTGCGAGGAAATGGGGGATTCCACGCCCATTCTTTTGGCAAGCGCCACGATCGGCGCAGTGGTGAGATAATCACGTGCAAGACGCACCGGCACGCTGTTGAGCGAGCGCACCAGCGCGGTCGTCAGGTCAACCCGGCCGGCAAAGCTGCGGCCATAATTGCGCGGCGACCAGTTGCCCCAGCTGATCGGTCCATCAGAGACAATGGTGGAGGGCTTCAGCCCCTTTTCCATGGCGGCCGCATAGACATAGGGCTTGAAGGAGGAGCCCGCCTGACGCAGCGCCCTGGTGGCACGGTTGAACTGGCTTTCGCCATAATCGCGCCCGCCAACCATCGCCCGCACCGCGCCGTCGGTTGACATCACCACGGTTGCCGCCTCCCTGACATTATATTGCTTGCCATATTGGCGCAGGTGAAATTCCAGCGCTTCCTCGGTCGCCTTCTGCAGATTGCGGTCAAGCGTGGTGCGCACGATCAGTGTGCGCTGGCCAAGCGGCTCGGCAATGCGTTTGACTTCCTCAAAGGCCCAGTCGAGGAAATAGTCCGGACTGTCATTCTTGCCGCGGTCAATGACGCTGGCCGGATTGTGCCGGGCGGCCGCGACCTGTCCTTCGCTCAAGAAGCCGCTTTCCACCATGTTGGACAGGACAACATTGGCGCGGGCGCGCGCCGCAGGCAGGTTGACATGCGGCGCATATTTGGCTGGCGCCTTGAACAGGCCAGCCAGCATCGCCGCTTCGGCAATCGATACATCCTTGATGTTCTTGCCGAAATAAAACTCCGATGCCGCTGCGATGCCAAATGTGCCACCGCCCATATAGGCACGGTCGAGATAAAGCTGCAGGATTTCCTTCTTGCTCAGGTTCGCTTCCAGCCAGAGCGCCAGGAAGGCTTCCTTGATCTTGCGCTCGATCGTGCGCTCATTGGACAGAAACAGGTTTTTTGCCAGTTGCTGGCTGATGGTCGAACCACCCTGCACCACGCCATTGGCGCGCATGTTCTGGCTCATGGCGCGGATGAGCCCCATGAAATCAATGCCGAAATGATCAAAAAAACGGCGGTCTTCCGTGCCGAGTACGGCCTTGATCACATGGTTGGGCAATTCGTCGATCGGCACGGCCTGCCGATGCAGGATGCCGCGCTGGCCGATTTCATTGCCGTAACGATCAAGGAAGGTGACGGCATAATCATCCTGCGTGCGCCAGTCGCGCTTGGTTTCCTCGAATGCGGGCAGGGCCAGAAACAGCATGACGATGGAGCCGAGCACCCCGAGCGTGAAGCCTTCGTCCAGCACCTCCACCACGAAACGGCGAAAGCCGCGCACGCGAAAGCGGCGCGAGAAAATGGTGGCATATTCCCACCCTTCACTTAAACGAAAGCGCAAGTTGTAAAGCGAGGAATCAATCCAGGCATCAAGACCGATCAGGCGTGAAACCCGGAACGGTTTGCGCTTGTCTTCTTTATCACCTGTCCCCTTACGCATCACACGACTCACGATTGGGACTGAAACCCGAAGCGCAACGTAACACGCGCCGTGTCACAACGCAGTTTGATCAATCAGTCGAGACATTGTCCAGCACGGACGATGCTATGCGATTAGCTATTGTATCTGTATAGCAGATTTCTTCGACTACAAGCGGTAAAATAGCGGCACTGTGTGAATTGCCGGTTAAAGGAAAAAAATCATAAATAGGAAAATAGTCGTTGACACCGTCACGCTGTTTTGATAGCTGTGTGCTACAGTCGAAGAATTGTGACTGGACGGCATGCAGCTTCCAAAGGAGCATGTGCGATCATTTTAAGCGGGCCTATCCGCCGGGCAGCGGGCAGGATGGTGCAGGAAACGGGTCGATTGAATTCAATGACATATGGAAAAGCAGATGGCGAACGCTTTCAGGCCGACGCGCGGTGCCGCACGCATATTGCTTGCCTATCGGCTGCAGCGGCAACATGGCATTGCGCTTGAGGATATGGCCAGCTTGCTTGCGCTTTCGCCGGAAAAATATCTGGCCGCGATCAGACGTCTTGGGCCCGATGATGGCGATATCAGGGGACAATCGCCGACGGCTGTGGTGCTTGACCGGCTGCAGTTGGAACTGAAGCGGCTGATCGAGGGTGAGGAATTGCCCGACAAGGGCAAGGCCGAAGCCCTGATGGCGCTGGCACGGGCAGTCAAGACGGTCGGCGAGCTTGCAAGCGAAGTGGTCCGGCCGCCAGAACGCGACAACAGGACAGCAAGTGTTACGGAAATCCGGCAGGTTCTAAGCCGCATAGACAGGAGAATTGACGAACTTGCAAACAGGCGCGCGCAGGCGATGCTGGGCGGCGGGTTTGACGCAGGAACAACTGATGGCAGCAGAGGAGGAATGGCTGCTCAGGGCCCGTGATGCGCAATTGCCGCCGCCGGGCGATTGGCGCATCTGGCTGATTTTGGGTGGGCGCGGTTCAGGCAAGACAAGGGCAGGGGCCGAATGGGTCAATGGCATGGCTTTGGGGCTTCCCCTTTCACCAAGAAGCCTTGCGGCCACATTGCGCTGGTTGGCGAAACCCTTGCCGATGCGCGCGAGGTGATGGTCGATGGGCCTTCGGGCATATTGTCCGTCTCGCGCATTTCGCGCCCGCGTTATGAGGCAACGCGCAGGCGCCTGCTGTGGGACAATGGCGCGGTGGCGTCGCTTTATTCATCGGAAGATCCTGACAGTTTGCGCGGGCCGCAGTTTGATGCGGCCTGGTGCGATGAGCTGGCAAAATGGAAACACCCGCAGGAGACCTGGGACATGCTGCAATTTGGTCTCCGGCTGGGTGAGCGCCCGCGTCAGGTCGTGACGACAACGCCACGTTCCGTACCTTTGCTGAAGGCGCTCTTGGCGGATCGCTTGCTTGCCATGACGCATATGCGCACGGCAGAAAACGCTGCCAATCTGGCGGCAGGTTTTCTTGAGTCGATCAATCGGCGTTATGCCGGAACACGGCTTGGCCGGCAGGAGCTCGACGGCGAACTGATCGAGGAACGCAGCGGCGCCCTGTGGTCGCGTGAACTGATTGAAAGCTGTTTTGAGGCGCAGGTCCCGGAGCTGGAGCGCATTGTCGTGGCAGTTGATCCGCCCGCCAGTGCAAACAGGGCGTCTGATGCTTGCGGCATTGTGGTGGCGGGCCGGGATGCCAATGGTTTTGCCCATGTTCTGGCTGATGCAAGCATGGAGCAGGCCAAACCGCACCAATGGGCGCGCCGCGCCATTGCGCTTTATAACACATACCGGGCGGATGCGATCATTGCCGAAGTCAATCAGGGCGGCGAAATGGTTGCGGCCGTTCTGGCGGCAGAAGATCCATCCGTGCCGGTTGTGATGCGCCGGGCGACACGCGGCAAATGGCTGCGCGCCGAGCCGATCGCAGCGCTTTATGAACAGGGGCGTGTGCGCCATGCCGGACGTTTCCCGGCGCTTGAGGATGAAATGTGCGACTTTGCGCCGGATGGGCTTTCCAACGGTCGTTCACCCGACCGGCTTGACGCGCTGGTCTGGGCCTTGGGCGAGCTTCTGCTTGCTGCGGAAAGAAAGCCGCGCATCCGCCGCTTTAGTTGAATTCATGAATGTGGAGAGGCCTTGATATGGCTTGGAAATGGCCGTGGCGTGGGCGTGCCGCGACGCGCACTGCGCGTGGGGAAGCCCCGTGTCAGACCAAGATGGCGACCGGCCTTGTCGCCCTGCATGTCGATCAACGGGCATCGTGGATCGCGCGCGATTATTCGACATTGGCGCGTGAAGGTTTCATGCGCAATCCGGTGGCGCATCGCTTTGTCCGCCTGATTTCGGAAGCGGCAAGCACGGTGCCCTTGCTGCTTTATGAAGGCAAGACGGAACATGAAACCCATCCGCTGCTCGACCTTCTCACGGAGCCACAGGCAGGTCTTGATGGCACGGCATTCTTCGAGCGGCTTTATGGCAATCTGCTGATTTCGGGCAATGCCTATATTGAGCGTCTTGACCTGCCAAGCGGTCGCAGCGAGCTGCATCTTCTGCGCCCCGAGCGTGTTACGGTCGAGACCGATGCCGATGGCTGGCCGGTCGGTCTTACCTATCGCTCTGGCGCTTCGGCCCGTTTCATTGCGACCACGGGGCCGGCCGCACCGGGGCTGCATCTCAAGCTGTTTCACCCGCTGGATGACCATTATGGTTTTCCGCCGCTTGAGGCAGCCCTCATGGCGCTCGACATTCACAATGCGGCAGGGGCCTGGAACAAGGCGCTGCTGGATAATTCGGCACGCCCATCTGGTGCGCTGGTCTATGCGCCAAAGGATGGCGGCAATCTGACCGATGAACAGTTCGAGCGGCTGAAGGCAGAACTGGAGGAAGGCTATACGGGGGCAGCAGGTGCAGGCCGTCCATTGCTGCTGGAAGGTGGTCTTGACTGGAAAGCTATGGGCTATAGCCCGCAGGATATGGATTTCATAGAGGCCAAGAATGGCGCTGCGCGCGATATTGCGCTGGCTTTTGGCGTGCCGCCCATGCTGCTCGGCATTCCGGGTGACAATACCTATGCCAATTATGCCGAGGCAAACCGCGCCTTCTACCGGCTGACGGTGCTGCCGCTGATGGCGCGCACCGCCCGGGCATTCAGCCTGTGGCTGGGGCCGCTTTATGGCGGCGATCTGCGGCTTGAGCATGATCTGGACAGGCTAGAGGGATTGTCCATCGAGCGCGAGGCGTTGTGGCGGCGCATTTCGCAGGCACAGTTCCTCACCGATGACGAAAAGCGTGAGGCTGTCGGTTATCAGCCGCTGCATGAAAGGAGATTGCCGTGAGCAATGTCAATGAAGCGGTAATGACCAATGACGCGCTGTCGATCTGGGTCGCCAAGGCCGCAGGCGCCGTTGCCGGCTCGGCTGTCTCGCTGGCCTATATGCTGCCCAATGGCAAGCGCGAGGCGGCAGCACGCTTTGCCGTGGGCGTGATCTGCGGGGCAATCTTTGGCGGGGCGGCAGGTGTGAAGATCGCCGAGGTGATGGCGCTGGGTGAGGCACTCGGGCGAAGCGAACTGATGCTGATGGGCTCGGCTGCTGCAAGCCTTGCAGCCTGGACGGCACTTGGCGTGTTCAACCGCTTTGCCGAACGGCTGAAACAGGCCTCCCTGCCGGGCATTCTTCCACAGGAGCGGAGCGACAGGAACAATGGCTGAGGTGCACCTGGAGAAAAAACACGCGGCTATTGCCCTTGATGAGGTTGAAATCGATGGCAGCTTTTCCGGCTATGCCAGTGTCTTCGGCATTGCCGATCTGGGCCATGATGTCATCGAGCGTGGTGCCTTTGCCCGTTCGCTGCAACAGCGCGGTGTGTCGGGCGTGCGCATGCTCTGGCAGCATGATGCCGCCGAACCCATCGGCGTGTGGACGACCATCCGTGAGGATGTGCGCGGACTTTATGTCGAGGGGCGCCTGGCCAAGGGGGTGGCGCGGGCGCGCGAGGCGCTGGAACTGATGCGGTCAGGCGGGCTGGATGGTCTGTCCATCGGCTTTCGCGCCATCAAGGCGCGCAAGGATGCCCGCACCGGATTGCGCCACATCACCGAGGCCGATCTGTGGGAAATATCGGTTGTCACTTTCCCCATGTTGCCCGTGGCGCGGGTCAACATGATCAAGTCGGCACCGCCGACAATCAGACAGTTTGAACGCTGGCTCACGCGGGATGCGGGGCTCAGCCGAAATGCAGCGCGGATTGTCATCACCAGAGGCTATGCCGCGCTGCTGGAAGACCGGAATGCGCGGGATGCCATGCCGGATAATGCTGATGGGCTTGCCGAGCGGATACGCCGGGCCGCCCGCATGATGATCTGAACCCAACATCACAGGAAAAGTCATGGAAAATGATACAGGTATCCCGCTCGAAACCAGGAGCGTGGAAACGAAGTCCCTTGCCGTCAGGAATCTGTCGGATAGCGATATTGGCAGCGCCTTTGACGAGTTCATGTCGGCTTTTGCGGCTTTCCGCGAGGCCAATGACGAGCGTCTGCGCCGGATTGAAAAACATGCGGATGCCGATGTGCTGCTGCGTGAAAAGGTTGACCGCATCAACCAGGCGCTGGATGAGCAGAAGGCCGTACTGGACCAGTATGTGCTGAAGAATGCACGCCCGCCGCTGGGTCAGGCATCACCGCGCGTCAATGTCGAACACAAGCAGGCCTTCAGCGGCTATATTCGCCGCGGCGACGAACAGGCACTGCGCAATCTGGAAATGAAGGCCCATTCCTATGGTTCAGGCCCTGATGGCGGTTATCTGGTGCCGGCTGAGCTTGAAACCGAGATTGGCCGTCGTCTGGCAGCCCTGTCGCCCATCCGCGCCATTTCCACCGTGCGTCAGGTATCGGGTGCCGTGCTGAAAAAGCCGTTCTCGGTCAGCGGCCCGGCAACGGGCTGGGTCGGCGAGACCGCATCGCGCACCCAGACCAGTTCGGCCACGCTGGCGGAGTTGCAGTTCCCGACCACGGAAATCTATGCCATGCCGGCTGCAACCTCGACGCTGCTCGATGATGCGGCAATTGATGTGGAACAGTGGATTGCCGGGGAGGTCGAGGCCGCCTTTGCCGAACAGGAAGGCCAGGCCTTCGTGACCGGCGACGGCACCAACAAGCCGCGCGGCTTCACCAGTTATGAAACGGTGGACAATGCAAGCTGGGTCTGGGGCAAGCTTGGCCATATCAAGACCGGCGTGGATGGCGCCCTGCCGACCACGGCCCCATCCGACAAGCTGATCGAGCTCGTCTATGCGCTCAAGGCCGGTTATCGCCAGAATGCCCATTTCGTCATGAACCGCAAGACGCAAGCCCTGCTGCGCATGCTCAAGGATGATAATGGCAATTATCTCTGGCAACTACCGACGCGCATCGGCGATAAGGCCTCACTCATGGGCTTTGGCCTGGTCGAGGCCGAGCACATGCCGGATATCGCTGAAGACTCGCTGTCGATCGCCTTTGGCGATTTTGCCCGCGGCTATCTCGTCGTTGACCGCATCGGTGTGCGCGTGCTGCGCGATCCCTATTCCGCCAAGCCTTATGTCCTCTTCTACGTCACCAAGCGCGTGGGCGGTGGCGTACAGGACTTTGATGCAATCAAGCTGCTGAAATTCTCAGCCTGATCCTGCGCATCCGGCCTGTCAGGACTGACAGGCCGGTTTCGAGTCTCCTGCCGGTTTTGGCAGCTAGCTTCACAGACACAAGGTAATGAATCCTGTTGTGGGGCTCCAGCAATAACTGACTGATTTGAAAGTTATATTTTAGGAGGAACTAATGACAATGTTTCTTGTCACGCCGCCGGCGCTGGAGCCGGTGACGATCGCTGAGGCGCGTGCCTTCTTACGCCTTTCCACCGACAGTGAGGACGAAATCCTTGGCCGCCTGATCGCAACCGCCCGTGAACTTGTGGAAGCCGAAACCGGGTTGGCACTGATCAATCAGACCTGGCGGCTGCGGGTGGATCGTTGGCCGCGTTCGGCGCGTCTGGCCATCTACAAGTATCCGGTGAAATCCGTTGTGTCTGTGGTTGCCTATCGTCCAGACGGCACGGCAATCAGCTTTGCCCCGGAAGAATTCGTTCTGCACCATGAAAGAAGGCCGCAGCGCGTCTACATGACGCAATATCCCGATGCGGCAAGCTTCACGGGACTGGAAGTTGATTTCGTCGCAGGTTTTGGCGATACGGGCGTGGATGTGCCGGATGCCATGAAACAGGCCATTCTGGCCCTGACCGCCCATCTTTATGAAAGCCGTGCGGGTATTGATGGGCAAGGCTTTTCGCGCACGATCCCGCCAATCGTGGGCCAGCTTGTCGATAGCTGGCGGCGTATTTCGCTATGAACAATGTCCTGTTTATTGACCCAGGCCAGCTCAGGAGCGAGCTGGTGCTGGAGGCAATGCAGCCTGTGCCGGATGGTATGGGAGGCTATGCGGAAGGCTGGGTCGAGATCGCCATGATCTGGGGGCGGATCGAGCCGGTATCGGTGACAAACAGGGATTTCGGTACCCGCCCGCAACCTGAGGCGACGCATCGCATATTGCTGCGTTTCAGGCCGGACATTACCAGCGACAAGCGCCTGCGCAAGGGCGAGCGGGTCTTTTCGCTGCGTGCGGTGCATGATCCGGATGAAACCGGCCGTTATCTCATCTGTCTGGCTGCGGAGGAGGGGCGATGAACATCACCATGCAACTGACATTCGAAGGGCTGGTGCGTGCCCTGCGCTGGCAATCCGTGAGGATGCGTCGCTCGGCCTTCTGCCCGACCGGCAGGACAAGACCAACCCGTCAACCGAAAACGGGGGCAGACATGAACAGTGGCGCCGCCGCCTTGCAGAAGGCGCTGTTTGTGCACCTTTCAACGGATAGTGAATTGATCGATCTTCTTGGTGACGAACGGGTGTTCGATCACGTTCCGCCCAAAACGCCATTTCCCTGTGTGACGCTTGGTGAAACAGCCTGCCGTGACTGGAGCACGGACAGCGATACGGGCAGCGAGCATTTTCTCAACATTCAGATCTGGGCGCGGGAAAACGGGCGCAAGCGCGTGCTGGAAATCGCAGAGCGCATTGCCAGCCGGCTTGGCGATGGCGGGCTGACCCTGGACGGCCACAGGCTCGTCAATCTGACTCTGACCGAGCTCTTTGCCCGCAACACCGATGGGCTTGGCAGCTATCTGGGCACGATGCGCTATCGCGCGGTAACCGAACCGACAGCATGATTGGAGACAGACATGGCAGCACAGCGGGGCAAGGATATTTTGCTCAAGATGGCGCGCGATGATGGTTCTTATGAAACCTGTGCCGGATTGCGCACCAAGCGCGTGGCATTCAATGCCGAGACGGTGGATGTGACAGACGCCGATGCAAGCGGGCGTTGGCGGCAATTGCTGGCGGGCAGTGGCGTGCAACGCGCCTCGATCAGCGGTTCCGGCATTTTCAAGGATGCCGCCTCCGACGCCTTGATGCGGCAGATTTTCTTTGCCGGTGACATCCGCAACTGGCAGATCGTCCTGCCGGATTTCGGTACCATTACCGGGCCGTTCCAGATTACTGCGCTGGAATATGCCGGCAATCACGATGCGGAAGTCACCTTTGAGGTCGCGCTGGAATCGGCAGGCGCAATCACCTTTGGAGCAGCAGTCTGATGGTCAATCCCTATCGCGGTGAGGTTGCAGCGCGGCTTGATGGACGTGAATGGACACTCTGTCTGACGCTGGGGGCACTGGCAGAACTTGAGACGGCCTTTGCAGCTGATAATCTGTCCGATCTGATTGCGCGCTTTTCAACAGGCCGGCTTTCGGCACGCGACATGCTGCGTATCATCCATGCCGGCCTTCGCGGCGGCGGTCATTGCCTGAGCGAGGAAGACGTTGCCGAAATGCGGGCCGATGGCGGGGCCGCCGGCTTTGCCCGTATTGTCTCGGAACTGCTGACGGCAACCTTTGGCATGCCGGACATGCGGGAAAAGCAGCCAAACCCTTGAAGGCCGCAGCAGTTCCGGTAAAGGCGGATGCGGCAGCCCCCGCACCCTTCCCCTGGGAAGAGCTGATGCGTGCGGGTTTCGGTCTGCTGCGGCTTTCTTCACACCAATTCTGGTCGATGACCCCGCGTGAGATCTGTTTTGCGCTTGGTCCCTTGATGGTCCGGCCAATGGATGCGCCGTCGCGCTCTACCCTTGAAGCGCTGATGCGGGCCTTTCCTGATCACTGAATATCGAGATCAATCCATTCCCGGCAGGTGATCCATGACAGAGCAAATTGTGACCGTATCGGTCGAGGCAGATACGAGCGCCTTTGATCGCGCCCTGATCGATCTTGAAAAGCGCTCATCGAGTTTTAGCAACAGCCTGACTGCGGCGCTCAAGGGCGCGATTGTCGCCGGCAAGGGCCTGGAGGATGTCTTGCGCGGACTGGCAGCGAGTCTGGCCAGCGATGCCTTGTCGGCCGGCCTGCAGCCGTTGCAGGGCATGACAGGCGCCATGGTGTCGGGACTGTTTTCCGGCATTCGTGGCATCATCCCCTTTGCCAAGGGCGGGGTAGTTGCAAGCCCGACCTATTTCGGCATGGGCAATGGCTCGCTTGGACTGACTGGCGAGGCGGGCGCAGAGGCGATACTGCCGCTTGCCCGCGGTGCCGATGGCAGGCTTGGCGTGGCAACGGGTGGTGGCAGCAGCAAGCCGGTGCAGGTCGTGTTCAACATGTCCTCGCCGGATGCCACCTCATTCAGAAAATCCGAAGCGCAATTGTCGGCAATGCTGGCAGGTGTGGTGCGTCGCGGCGCAAGGAGGCTCTAGACCATGACGGACGGTTTTCATGATGTCAGCTTTCCGCTTGGCGTTTCCTTTGGTGCGACCGTCGGGCCGGAATGGCAGAACGAGATTGTGACGCTCACCTCCGGCATGGAAAAGCGCAATGCGCGCTGGGCGCATTCGCGTCGTCATTTCGATGCGGGTACGGGCCTGCGTTCGATCGATGATCTGCGTCAGGTGCTTGCCTTTTTCGAGGCGCGGCGCGGCTCGCTTTATGCGTTTCGCTTCCGCGATCCCTTTGACTATTCCTCAGCAAATGGCGCTTCCGCCCCGTCGCCCACGGATCAGGAGATCGGCACGGGTGATGGCGTGACGGCCACGTTCCAGCTCGTCAAACATTATGAATCATACAGCCGTCCGATCACCCTTCCGGTGGCAGGATCGGTTGTCGTTGCCATTAATGAGGTGACGGTTGAGGAGGAAGAAGCCTTCACGGTCGACACCCTCAGCGGCACGGTGACCTTCACGGCGGAATATATCCCGGCAGTGGGGGCGAAAGTCACGGCCGGTTTTCTGTTTGATGTGCCAGCGCGTTTCGATACCGACCGGCTGACCGCAAGCATTGCGACCTTTCAGGCCGGCGAAATCCCCTCCATTCCACTGATTGAGGTGAAGCGATGATCCCGGTTCCGGTCGCACTGGAAGCCCATCTGGCGGGCGAGGTCACCAGCCATTGCTTCGTCTGGATCATTCAGCGCCCTGACAATGTGAAACTGGGCTTTACCGATCATGACTGCGTGCTGTCGATAGAAGGGGTCGATTGCGAGCCCATGACCGGCCTTTCCGGCAGCGAGGCTGCAACGCAGCTTGGTCTTTCGGTTGCAGGCGGCGAGGTTGAAGGTGTTCTCTCCTCCGCGCGGGTAAAAGACAGTGATATTGAACAGGGCCATTATGACGGGGCGCGTGTGGAGGTCTGGCTCGTCAACTGGCGGCTCCTGATCAGCGCATGTTGCTGCGCCGCTGGACAGTCGGCAAGATTACCCGTTCTGGCAGCCGGTTCATCATGGAGCTGAAGGGGGCGGCGGCGGTTTTTGATGCGATCTGCGGACGGCGTGTTTTGCGCCAATGCAATGCCGAGCTTGGCGATGCGCGTTGTGGGGTGAACGTGGAGAATACCACCTTTGCCGCAAGCGGCGACGTGGTTGCAGCCAATGGCAGTGAGCTTACGGTTTCAGGCCTTTCGGCCTATGCGAATGGCTGGTTTACCGAGGGCAGGCTGACCTGGACAAGCGGTGACAATCAGGGACGCACATTCCGTGTCATTGCCCATATTGGCACGACATTGCTGCTCAATGAGCCGCCGCTTCTTGCCGCTGCCACAGGTGACACATTCGACATCATTGCCGGTTGCGACAAGAGCTACGCCACCTGCAAGGCGAAATTCAACAATGGCATCAACTTCCGGGGCTTTCCACATCTGCCCGGCAATGATGCCGCCTACAGCTATGTCGACAGTTCCGGCGACTATGACGGGAGTGCGCTGGTTCCATGACCATTGCAGAACGGGTTCTGGCCGAAGCCGAGCGCTGGATCGGCACGCCTTACCGCCATGGCGCTTCCATGCGCGGGGTCAGTTGCGATTGTCTGGGGCTGGTGCGCGGCATCTGGCGCGCAATCTATGGCCGCGAGCCGGAAGTGCCGCCCGCCTATTCGCCCGATTGGGCGGAAACCTCCAGAGGCGAGCCCATGCTGGAGGCAGCCCATCGCCATCTAAACGCGCGCGAGGAGGGCGAGCCGCAACCGGGCGATCTCCTTGTCTTTCGCTGGCGCGAGACTGTGGCGGCCAAGCATCTTGGCATCATGGCGCAGCATAACCGCTTCATCCATGCCTATGCGGGGCATGGCGTTCTGGCCTCGGCGCTGGTTCCGCAATGGCGCCAGCGCATTGCCGGCATATTCATCTTTCCTGAACCGGAGGCATGACCCATGGCAACTGTCATATTGCAGATGGCTGGTGCCGCGGTTGGCAGTGTGTTTGGTCCGATCGGTACCGCCATTGGCTCGGCGGTCGGGTCCATGGCTGGCTATACGATCGATAGCGCGCTGATCAATTCCACCCGGCATATTGAGGGGGCGCGGCTCAACAGCGGACGCATTGTCACCGCTGAAGAAGGCAGTGCCTTGCCTTTCATCTATGGTACGGCGCGGGTCAGCGGTACGCTGATCTGGGCGACGCGCTTTGAGGAAGAGGCCACGACCGAGCGGCAGGGCGGCAAGGGCGGGCCAAAGGTTACGACCTACAGCTATTATGGCAATGCCGCCTATGCAATTGCCGAAGGCGAGATTGCCGGTATTCGTCGGGTCTGGGCCGATGGCAAGGAGCTTGATCTCACCGAAATCGAAATGCGGGTATACAGGGGCACGCAAACACAGGAACCTGATCCGCTGATCGAGGCAAAACAGGGAGCAGGCAATGCGCCCGCCTATCGCGGTACGGCCTATGTCGTATTTGAGCGTTTTCCGCTGGATGACTATGGCAACCGTCTGCCGCAATTCCAGTTTGAGGTGATGCGCCCGGTTGGCGCGACTGCGCGCAATATCCGTGCCGTGGCGCTCATTCCGGGTGCAACCGAATATGGGCTGATGCCGACACCCGTGACAGACGAGCCGCTGCGCGGGCAAAAGCGCAGCCTCAACCGCAATGTCAAACGCGCGCGCAGCGACTGGACGGCATCACTCGATGAATTGCAGATGCTGTGCCCATCGCTGCAACATGTCGCAATCATCGTGCCTTGGTTTGGCAATGATCTGCGCGCGGGGCATTGCGCCATCCGCCCCGGTGTTACGGCGTTGTCCTTGCGCAAGGTCAGTTCGGAATGGCAGGTCGATGGCGTGACACGTGCCGATGCGCATCTGATCTCGATCAGCGGACAGGGCGCTGCCTATGGCGGCACGCCATCGGATGCCAGCGTCATTGCCGCAATCCGGGATGCCAAGGCACGGAGGCTGAAAGTCACGCTCTATCCGTTTCTGATGATGGATGTGCCTGCCGGAAACAGCCTGCCTTCGCCCTATGGCGGAACGGGACAGCCGGCCTATCCATGGCGCGGCCGCATCACCTGTCATCCGGCGGCAGGGCAGCCTGGCTCGCCCGACAAGACGGCAGCCGCCGCAGAACAGGTTGAGGCCTTTGTTGAAGGCGAATGGGGGTATCGCCGTTTTCTCAACCATTGCGCCGATCTGGCTTTGGCGGCAGGCGGGGTTGATACATTTCTGATCGGTTCGGAACTGCGCGGCCTCACCCGCATACGTTCTGACCGCGAGACTTTCCCCTTTGTGGAAAGCCTGTGCACCTTGGCAGGCGAAATACGCGCCAAGCTGGGATCAGGCTGCCACATCACCTATGCCGCCGACTGGTCGGAATATTTTGGCTATCAGGCGGAAGATGGCACGGGCGATCTGTTCTTCAATCTCGATGCGCTCTGGTCGCATCCGGCAATCGATGCGGTGGGCATTGATAATTACATGCCGCTGTCAGACTGGCGTGACGGCGATTATGCTGCAGGTAATCCCGATGGTTTTGCAACACCTTATGATCTTGATGGGCTGACGGCGAATATTGGCGCGGGCGAGGGCTTTGACTGGTATTATGCCAGCGATGCGGACAGGGCAAACCGCATCAGGACGCCAATCACCGATGGTCTGGCTGGCAAGCCCTGGGTCTATCGCTACAAGGATATCCAGTCATGGTGGAGCAATCCGCATTATAACCGCATTGATGACGCGGAAGCGGCAGAACCAACCGCATGGGTGCCGCAATCCAAGCCGATCTGGTTTACCGAGCTTGGCTGTCCGGCGGTCGACAAGGGGCCAAACCAGCCAAATGTGTTTCCCGATCCAAAATCGTCGGAAAACGCCACGCCCTATTTTTCCAATGGCGCGCGCGCCGACATTGCCATGGATCGCTTCCTGCGTGCGCATGAGCGCTATTGGTCGCAGCATAATCCGCTCTCGCCGGTCTATGGCAAGCCGATGCTCGATCGCGAGCGCATCTATATCTGGGCATGGGATACGCGACCTTTCCCGGAATTTCCGCTGGGCGCGCATCTCTGGGGCGATACGCCCAACTGGCGGCTTGGCCACTGGCTGAACGGGCGCATCAGCGGGGTGGCGCTGGATGAGCTGATTGTCGCAATCCTCAAGGATTTCGGCCTGCCGGAAGCAGACTGTTCCGGTGTGGAGGGCTATCTTTCAGGCTTTGTCATCAGCGAACCGGCAACGGCGCGCAGCGTGCTAGAGCCGCTGATGTCGGTCTTTGGAATTGAGGGTTTTGAACAGGGCGGGCGTTTCATATTCACAAACAGCACCCGCGCTGTTTCTGCCGTTGGGGTTGATGATCTTCTGGTGCAGCCGGAACAAGGCGAAGCGCTCAGCATCACCCTGGACGATCAGGGCGATCTGCCATCGGCTGTGGAAATCTACTGCAATGATCCGCTGCGGGACTTTCAGGTCGGCGGCGCTTCGGTCCGGCGCAACACGGGGCAAGGCACGGAGAGCCTCAGCCTGTCCGGCTCCATGGAACCGGGGCAGGCTAAGGCTCTGGCGGAAGCCTGGATTGCGCGCCGCCATGCCGAACGGTGCACGGCAAGCCTTGCACTGCCATGGTCGGCCGCTGCCCTTCATGTCGGCGACCGGTTGCGCCTGGATGTGAGCGATGAGGGGACACGCGATTATGTCATAACGTCGATTGAAGACGGTGAAATGCGCAGGATTCAGGCGACTGCCGTCGCGCCAAACATTGTGTTTGGCGATTATGGAGAGACGCCGGTGCGCCCGGCAGACAGTCTGGTGCTGGATGCGAAGCCGCTCTTCCACCTGATCGATCTGCCTCTCTGGCCGGGTGCGGAAGAACCGGCCGGACAATTCCGTATTGCCTGCCATGCAAGGCCATGGCGTGGGGCGGCGGTTTTCGCTTCACCGGGCGATGATGGCTTTGCTGGACGTGGCCTTGTCAAAAGGCGGGCGGTGATGGGCGAGCTGGTGGCAGCCTTGCCCGGTGCGCCGAGCGGCCGCATTATTCATGGCCAGTCCATTCATGTTGCGCTTTATGCGGGCGAGTTGCAGTCGCGCTCCCTGACACAGGTGCTCAATGGTGCCAATGCCGGCTTGTTGCGTGCGCCCAATGGCGAATGGGAAGTGTTCCAGTTTCTCGATGCCGAGGAAGTCGGGCCGAATGAATGGCGTCTGAGCCGTCTGTTGCGGGGGCAATTGGGCACGGAACGGGCGGCGCTTGCGGAAAAAGCCGCCGATACGCCGTTCATCCTGCTGGATGAGGCCGTTGTCGCGGCAGGTCTCAGCCCATCCGAAATCGGTCTGGAACTGAACTGGCGAGTCGGGACGACCGGAAAGCCGTTCACGGATGAATATTACGATACGACCGCCATGATCGGGGGCTTGCGTGGTCTGCGGCCGCTCAGCCCGGTTCACCTGCGGTTCCAGTATCAATCCAATGGCGACACGATCTTCCGCTGGGTGCGCCGTGGCCGGATCGATGCCGACAATTGGCTTGGGGCAGATATTCCGCTGGGCGAGGAGAGCGAAGCTTATCGGGTGGAAATCTGGCAGGGCGGCAGTCTCATACGCAGCACGGATGTGACGGAACCATTGTGGCTTTATCCGGTCGTCACCCGGTCGGGCGATGTGGGAACAGCCCCCTATCAGATCCGCATAGCCCAGCTCAGCACACGTGTCGGCGCTGGCGATCAGGCCGTGCTGGACGTGCCGAATACATTGTAATCAGGGGAGAGACGATGGAAGGAAACAAGCAATGGTATCTCTCCCGCACGGTTTGGGCGGGCCTTGTCACGGTTGGGCTTTCCATTGCCGGTCTGCTTGGCTATGGAACCGAGCTGGTCGATCAGGGGGCGCTGGTGGAGGTGTTGTTGCAACTGGCAACTACAATTGCCGGAATTTTTTCACTTTTCTGACGACGTCAACAACTTCCAGGATTTTAAATCGTGGAAAAGCGTGATAGCTATCCAGAGATCACACATTGGTCAAAGGATGCATCTTAGCCAAAACTAACCTTTTGGATATTGGCGGCTGTTCGTTCATTGGGCGTTCAGCCACTATGTTCTATACAAGGCAGCATGATGAAGAAGAACCCTGCACTCAAAGTTTCCGTGCTTCTGGCTGGCGTGATCGGGCTGTTGCCTGTGAATGCCAGTTCAATGCCTGTCGCCAAGCCGCAGGTGTTTCGTCACGTCATTCACGTTGCCGCTGATTGTACGGCTGTGGGCGAAAGGGTTGCCGCGCAACAGGGTGGTCAGCTCGCCAAGTCCACGGAAACCGTCCAGAATGGGCGTGTCATGTGTGTGGTCGTCGTTCTCGTCCCCGGTCGGGATGGAGAACGTCCGCGTCGCGTGGAAGTGGCGGTTCCTGCCCAATAATACCCTCTGTCCTGAATTGCTGCATCTCAAGGGAGACGTGTTGTTTGCGAATCCTGATCGTTGAAGACGACAAGGACCTCAACCGCCAGCTTTCGGAAGCTTTGCTGGATGCCGGCTATGTGGTTGACAACGCTTTCGACGGCGAGGAGGGGCATTTTCTCGGTGATACCGAGCCTTACGATGCCGTGATTCTCGATATCGGCTTGCCGAAGCTGGACGGGATCAGTGTGGTCGAGCGCTGGCGCAGGAGTGGACGGCTGATGCCGGTTTTGATGCTGACGGCCCGTGATCGCTGGAGCGACAAGGTGGCCGGCATCGATGCAGGTGCCGATGATTATGTCACAAAGCCCTTTCACATCGAGGAAGTGCTGGCAAGGCTGCGTGCCCTGATCCGGCGTGCCGCCGGGCACGCTTCCTCGGAACTCGTCTGCGGCCCGCTGCATCTTGACACCAAGACCTCCAAGGCCAGCATTAATGGCGTTGTGCTGAAACTGACCTCGCATGAATATCGGCTTCTGTCCTATCTCATGCACCATGCCGATGAGGTGGTATCACGCACCGAGCTGGTCGAACATCTTTATGATCAGGATTTTGACCGCGATTCCAATACGATCGAGGTCTTTGTCGGCCGCCTGCGCAAGAAGATGGGCGTTGATCTGATCGAAACCGTGCGTGGCATGGGCTATCGCATGCGCACGGATGTGGCAGGAGAAGGGGCTGGCAACTGAAGCTCAAAAGCGTCTTTCCTCCCATACGCTCTTTGGCGGCTCGCGTCATAACCCTTTCGACGCTATGGGTGATTCTGGCGCTTGTGGTCGTTGCAACCCTGATCGGCTCCCTTTACAGCGATGCGGCGCGCAACAATTTTGAGCGCCTTTTGACAGCCCATCTCTTCAGTCTCATCGGCGCGGTCAGTGTTTCGCCCGATGGCGCGCTGCAGGGCAAGCCGGAACTGGGGGAGTTGCGTTATTCCGGGCCGCTTTCGGGCTGGTACTGGTCGGTCGAGCCGGTGTCGCAGAATCTGACCGGAGAGCTTGCCTCTCCCTCTCTGGCGGGCCATTCCGTACCGGAAATGCCGGTCTCTCAGGTACCTTATGATCCGTCATTCACCCGCAGCTATGTCACACAGGGGCTGAATGGCGAGGAATTATATGTCGTCGAAACGGAAGTGGTGCTCGACAACCACAATCGCGTGGCGCGTTTCCGCGTCATGGGCAATCTCAGCGAAGTGCAGGATGAGATCAACGATTTCCGCGCACAACTTGCCACCTATCTCGGCATTTTTGGCATCGGCAGCATCCTCATCAATGCGGCGGTGATCCTGTTCGGGTTGCGCCCGCTTGACAAGGTACGCCGCTCGCTGGCGGATATTCGTGAGGGGCGGTCATCGCGGCTTGATACCGCGCTGCCCATCGAAATTGCGCCGCTTGCCCGCGAGATGAATGCGCTGATCGACAATAACCGCCGTATCATTGAACGCTCGCGCACACAGGTTGGCAATTTGGCGCATTCACTGAAGACACCACTTTCGGTCCTGCTCAACGAGACGCGCACCATGAATGACAGCCATGGTCGCATTGTGCGCGAACAGGCGGACGCCATGCAGGTGCAGATCCAGCATTATCTGCAGCGCGCCCGCATTGCCGCCCAGCGTGACAGCGTGGTGTTTCGCACGCCGGTCACACCTGTGCTGAAGCGCATGCATCGCGTGGCACAAAAGCTCAATCCGGGGATGAAGGTGGAATTCCGCAACGGGTTCCAGGGCGCGGTTTTTGCCGGCGAGCAGGAGGATCTTGAGGAGATTGTTGGCAACCTGCTTGAAAATGCTGGCAAATGGGGCAAATCCCGCATTCTGATGCGCCTTGGCATGAAAAATGGCGCGCGCAAGCGATTCGAGATCCTGATCGAGGATGATGGACCGGGCATTGCCCCCGACAAGATTGAAGAAGCCCTTAAACGCGGCCGCCGTGTGGACGAGACAAAGCCGGGAACCGGTCTGGGACTGGCAATCGTTCAGGATACGGTGCGTGAATATGACGGTGAGCTGCATCTTGGTCGTGGTGCGCTTGGCGGGCTTGCTGTCAGCGTTGTCTTGCCGCTTGTTGAGGATTGATGGTTGTTTTTGTTGCAAAGCGGACTAGAAAATCCAATCTGTATACACGGACATTCGATCCAGTCAGTGTTGAAGGCCGATTCAATATGAAAACGTCCCAGATCGCCCGGTTCCTTCTCGTCGCAACCTTGCCGCTTGTGCTGGCTGCTTGTGGCACGTCCGGCCACAAGGGCCTGTTTGCAACGTCCCCGTCATCCACGACGCAGGACCGGCTGCTGCTTCAGCTTGGCAATGGGCTGCTGGGCAATGCCGCCAACAGTTTGAGTGCTGCCGACCGCCAGAAGGCGCTGGAGGCCGAATATCGCGCGCTGGAATATTCACCGGCCGGCAGGGTCGTTGAATGGACCGGCAGGGGCGGCTCGAATGGTGATGTCACGGCCGCACAACCCTATCAGGTCGGTTCGCAGAATTGTCGCCAATATACCCACAGTTTCAGCATTGCCGGTGGCGCGGTGCAGACCATGCGCGGCACCGCTTGCCGCAATCCTGATGGCAGCTGGACGCCGCTGACCTGATAGGCTTGACGCAAGCTGTTGCAAGAGCTTTTGCGGCGAATTGCCCTACCGGGCCTGCAGGTGAAGGTTAGGGTTGGTTTTTCCTGCGGCAAAGCTTAAGTCTTCGTCCATGGACTTCTGGCTTATTTCCGCACTGCTGACCTTTGCTGCAACACTGGCTGTCTTGCTGCCTTTGATGCGTCGCAATCGGATCCTTTCACCATCCATGCATAATGATCTCGCCGTCTACCGGGATCAGCTGCGCGAGGTGGAGGCCGATGCCGCGCGAGGCATGATCGACGCCGAGAGTGCGGAACAGGCGCGCATTGAAATTTCCCGCCGTATCCTGAATGCCGAAAAGGCTGCCATCGAGGCGCAGGAAAACGCTGCCCGCAAGGGCTCCAGCAGGCTTGTTGCCTTTGTTGCGGTTCTGAGTGTTCCCCTGATCGCATGGGGGCTTTATCCGCTCTATGGCCGGCCGGACATGCCTTCTCAGCCATTGCAGGACCGCCTTGCCGAAAGCCCGGATCGCAATTCTGTGGCCGAACTCATTGCGCGCGCCGAACGCCATCTGGCGCAAAACCCGGATGATGCGCGCGGCTGGGATGTGCTGGCGCCGATTTATCTCCGGCTTGGCCGCAATGGCGATGCCGTCAATGCCTATCGCACGGCGATTCGCCTTGCGGGTGAAAATGCCCAGCGTCTGCTCGGACTTGGCGAGGCGCTGACGGTTGTGGCCGGTGGTACGGTGACGGCAGAAGCCGAAGCAGCCTTTGAAAAAGCCGCGCAACTTGCTCCGGATGACCTTGTGGCGTCTTATTATCTTGCCCAGCGTGATCTGCAGGATGGCAAGCCGGAGGCTGCGATTGCACGCCTGCAGGGCCTGCTGGACAAGATGCCTGCGGACGCGCGACAGCGCGTGCAGCTGCAGCAGGCTATTGAGCGTGTAAAACAGATGTCCGGCAGCGTTCCGGCCGCACCATCCGCCATGCCGGGGCCGACGGCAGAGGATGTCGAGGCTGTTTCCTCCATGTCGGCTGAGGATCGCCAGGCGATGGTTGAAGGCATGGTCCGGCGGCTTGACGCGAAATTGCGCGAAAATGGCAATGACATAGAAGGCTGGAAGCGCCTGATCCGCTCCTATATGATGCTGAATAAACCTAGCGAGGCAGAAGATGCGCTTGCGCGCGGCATTGCTGCGCTCAGCGACCATGACCGTGTGGCGCTCAAGGATTTTGCCGCAGGATTCGGTCTGACGTCAGGAAGTGAAGCAAGATGAGCACAACGGCAGAAACAAACCAGCCAGGCCGCAAGGCGGCAGGCAGTGTTGCCAGAACGGTGAGCCAACGCAAGCGCAAGCGCCTGTTTCTGATCCTGGGCGCATTGGCGGTTCTGGCTGTGGCCGTTGGGCTGATGCTGGTTGCCTTCAATCAGGACATCCGTTTTTTCCGCACGCCATCCGACCTCACCGAACAGGATATGACTTCTGGTGCGCGTTTCCGTCTGGGCGGTCTGGTGGAAGACGGCTCGGTTGTCCGGGAGGGCAGTATTTTGCGCTTCACCGTCACCGATACGATCAAGACCATTCCCGTCGTGTTTGACGGCATTCCGCCGGATCTTTTCCGCGAAGGGCAGGGGGTTGTCGCAGAGGGGCGTTTTGGCCCGGATGGTGTCTTCAGGGCCGATAGTGTTCTGGCCAAGCATGACGAAAATTATGTACCGCGGGATCTGGAAAAGAGCCTGAAGGAAAAAGGCGTTTGGGAAGGCAAATGACAGTTCGCTTCGCCGTCAATGAAGATTGCCTTGTGAGTAGCGCGTCATGACTGTCGAAATCGGACATTTCGCGCTTGTTCTGGCGCTTGCCCTGACCCTTGTTCAGTCCGTGGTGCCGCTGATTGGCGCAAGACGTCGCGATGCGCAATTGATGAGCGTTGCGGTGCCGACGGCCATTGCTTCCTTCGCGCTGATTTTCCTTGCCAGCCTGATGCTGGTGCATGCCTATGTCGTATCGGATTTTTCCGTTCTGAACGTTGTTGAGAATTCCCATTCGCAAAAGCCGCTCATTTACAAGATCACCGGCGTGTGGGGCAATCACGAAGGCTCCATGCTGCTCTGGGTCTTTATCCTAAGCCTTTTCAGCATGCTGGTTGCGGCCTTTTCCGGCAATCTGCCTGAAACCTTGCGCGCCAATGTTCTGGCGGTTCAGGGCTGGATTGCCAGCGCATTTCTCGCCTTCATCATTTTCACCTCCAATCCTTTCATCCGCATCGTGCCAGCCCCGCTGGAAGGCGGCGATCTCAATCCGGTTCTGCAGGATATTGGCCTCGCCATTCATCCGCCGCTTTTGTATCTCGGCTATGTCGGCTTTTCGGTCTGTTTTTCCTTTGCTGTTGCCGCCCTCATTGAAGGCAGGCTTGATGCTGCCTGGGCGCGCTGGGTGCGCCCATGGGCGCTGGTGGCATGGATTTTTCTCACCGGCGGCATCGCGGTCGGCTCCTACTGGGCCTATTATGAACTGGGCTGGGGCGGCTGGTGGTTCTGGGACCCGGTCGAAAATGCCTCCTTCATGCCTTGGCTGGTCGGATCCGCGCTGCTGCATTCGGCACTCGTGATGGAGAAGCGCTCGGCACTGAAAATCTGGACCGTCCTTCTTTCCATTCTGACCTTCTCCCTATCGCTTCTGGGCACATTCCTCGTGCGTTCCGGCGTTCTGACCTCGGTACACAGTTTTGCAACCGATCCCGGGCGCGGCCTTTTCATCCTGTCCATCCTTGCGATTTTTATTGGCGGTTCGCTGTCGCTGTTTGCGCTCAGGGTACAAAGCCTGACGGCAGGCGGTCTGTTTCATCCGATTTCGCGTGAAGGCGCGCTGGTCTTCAACAATCTGTTCCTGACGACGGCAGCGGCGACCGTACTGGTCGGCACGCTTTATCCGCTTTTGCTGGAAGTGCTGACCGGCGACAAAATTTCCGTTGGCGCGCCGTTCTTCAACATGACCTTTGGCCCGCTGATGGTGCCGCTGCTTTTCGCTGTCCCCTTCGGTCCCCTGCTTGCCTGGAAGCGCGGTGATCTCTATGCGGTCTCCCAGCGTCTGATGGTGGCTTTTGCCCTGTCACTTGCCGCAGCCGCCATCGTGATCTGGCAGACATCTGCTTCGGCGCTGCTGGCAGCTTTTGGTGTTGGCCTTGGCGCATGGCTGATTTTCGGCAGCCTCACCGATATCTGGGTCAAGACGGGCATTGGCAAGGTTCCGGCGACAACGGCTTTTGCACGTTTTCGCGGTCTGCCACGTTCGATCTTTGGTACGGCGCTTGCCCATATTGGTCTTGGCGTGACATTGCTTGGCATTGTGAGCGTGACGGCCTTTGGCACGGAAAATGTTCTGGTCATGCGTCCGGGCGATACGGCCAAGGTTGCACATTATACGGTTCGCTTTGACGGCCTGCGGCCGGTCACAGGTGCAAATTACACCGAAACCCGGGCAAGCTTTACCCTGAACGACAGCAAGGGGCGCAATCTTGGCCTGATTGAACCGGCAAAGCGCTTCTTCCCTTCGCGGCAGATGCCGACCAGCGAATCCGGCATCAAAACACTGTTTTTCAGCCAGATCTATATTGCGCTGGGTGATGAGCAGGGCGATGGCATTGTCGTTCGCCTGTGGTGGAAGCCGCAGGTGACATTGATCTGGCTTGGCGCGCTGGCCATGATGCTGGGCGGTACCTTGTCGCTGGCTGACCGACGTTTGCGCGTTGGCGCCCCCTCCAGGGCGCGCCGTTCTGTACCGTCGTCCAGATCGGGAGCAACAGCATGATGGCTCTGGTGCATCGGTTGTTTCATCTTCTGTGCCTTGGCCTCGTGGTTCTGTCGCTCACCACACCTGTTTTTGCGGTCAATCCGGATGAGATGCTGTCTGATCCGGCGCTTGAACAGCGCGCACGCGCCATTTCCGCCCAGTTGCGCTGCATGGTGTGCCAGAACGAATCGATCGATGATTCCAATGCCGAGCTTGCGCGCGATCTGCGGGTTCTGGTGCGCGACCGGCTGAAGAATGGAGACAGCGACCAGCAGGTGATGGATTACATCGTGTCACGTTACGGCGAATTCATCTTGCTGAAACCCCGCTTTGCCGCGCGCACGCTTCTGTTGTGGACATTTCCTGTCATTGTCCTGCTGATTGGCGGTCTGTCGCTTTTGTATGCCTTCAAGCGTCGTCAGGTCGCAAATCCGGGCTTTCAGCCCTTGAGCGCGCAGGAACGCGAAGCTCTTGAGCGCCTGCTGAAGCAGGACTGAAGGATCTGAAGAATTTCTGACAAGTGGTTTCAAACCTTACAAAAGTTTCATGATCCGGAAATTGAGCGGTAAGGTAGCAATACCTATCTTGTGCGCATGAAGAACACAGGATTTCGCTTCTGGATCGCGGATATGCAGATTCGGAATGCCGCTCGTAAGGAGAAACTTATGTCGAAAGCCAGGATTTCAGTTTATCGCAAGGGTGTTGCTGCCGTTGCATTGTCTGCCGCGCTTGCCGGTGCCTTTGTTGCCACTGGCCCGTTGGGTACTTTGCAGGATGCGCGTGCCGAAGCTGTTCGTGTAACGCCGCCACAGCAAGCCGTTGGATTTGCTGATCTGGTCGAAAAGGTTCGTCCTGCCGTTGTAAGCGTTCGCGTCAAGGGCACGCCAAAGGCTGATGCGGATGGCGGCCCGCGTTTTGTCGGTCCGCGTGGATTTGATCAGTTGCCGGATGGTCATCCGCTGAAGCGCTTCTTCCGTGACTTTGGTTTTGAACCGCGCGACGACCAGAATGGATCGCGCCAGGCCAAGCGCCCGAAGAAGAACCGTCCTGGCCATGAACGTCCGATCGCACAGGGTTCCGGCTTCTTCATCTCTGAAGATGGTTATGTCGTCACCAATAACCACGTCATTTCTTCGGGCGATGCCTTCACCGTTGTGCTTGATGACGGCACGGAGCTGGATGCCAAGCTGATCGGCTCCGACCCGCGCACGGATCTGGCGGTTCTGAAGGTCAATGATCCAAAGCAGAAATTCACCTATGTTGCCTTTGGCGATGACAACAAGATCCGCATTGGCGACTGGGTTGTGGCGGTCGGCAATCCGTTTGGCCTTGGTGGCACCGTGACCTCCGGCATTGTCTCGGCACGCGGCCGTGACATTGGTGCGGGCCCTTACGACGACTTCATCCAGATCGATGCTGCCGTCAACAAGGGGAATTCGGGTGGCCCGACCTTTGACCTTTCCGGTGAAGTCATCGGCATCAACACCGCCATCTTCTCGCCATCGGGCGGCAGCGTCGGTATCGCCTTCGCAATTCCCGCTTCGACGGCAAAGCAGGTCGTTGACCAGCTGATCAAGAAAGGCTCGGTTGAACGTGGCTGGATTGGTGTGCAGATTCAGCCGGTCACCAAGGACATTGCCTCCTCGCTCGGCCTTTCGGAAGACAAGGGTGCAATCATCGCCTCGCCGCAGCAGGATGGCCCTGCCGCCAAGGCTGGCCTGAAGGCCGGTGACGTTATCACTGCGGTCAATGGCGAAACCGTGCAGGATCCGCGCGATCTGGCGCGCAAGGTGGCCGCAATTGCGCCGGGTGAAAAGGCCAAGATTTCGATCTGGCGCAATGGCAAGTCAGAGGAAGTCACTGTTGGCATCGAAGCCATGCCGCAGGATCCGAAGCTGGCGGCAGCGCAGGGCGGCAGCCAGAACGATGAAAGCGTAACGCTTGACTCCTACGGCCTGACGGTTGTGCCTTCCGAAGATGGCAAGGGCCTTGTCGTCACCGATGTTGACCCGGACAGCGATGCGGCCGATCGTGGCATCCGCTCCGGCGATGTGATCGTCACCGTCAACAGCCAGGAAGTAAAGAGCGTCAATGACATCAACAAGGCGATCTCTGAAGCAACCAAGGCTGGCCGCAAGGCAGTTCTTCTGCAGGTTCAGCGCAATGACGAAAGCCGTTTCGTTGCCCTGCCGCTTGATATTGATCAGGACTAAGAGAGGCTTTCTCTCTTATAATTCATGAACCGATGGCGATGCCGGGCCAAACTGTCTGGCATCGCCTTTATCATGCGCCGCTTTGAAGTTTGTTTCAGCGCAGATTTTTCCTATGTTTAACGTAAAGGGTGTGATCCAAGATCTGGCCATGAAGATTCTCATTATTGAAGACGACCGCGAAGCAGCCCGCTATCTGGAAAAGGCTTTCAGGGAAGCCGGCCATACCGCCGACATTGCCGGAGACGGCGAGGCTGGCTACGCTCTTGCCGAAAGCGGCAATTATGACGTGCTGATCGTGGATCGCATGTTGCCAAAGCGCGATGGTCTTTCCGTCGTGGCAAGCCTGCGCGCCAAGGGCATGAAAACGCCGGTGCTCATTCTTTCCGCCTTGGGCGAAGTGGATGATCGCGTGACGGGGCTTCGCGCTGGTGGTGATGACTATCTGACCAAGCCCTATGCTTTTTCCGAGCTCCTCGCGCGCGTTGAAGTCCTGCAGCGCCGCTCCTCGCCGCGTGATGCCGATACGATCTATCGCGTTGGCGATCTGGAACTTGACCGCCTTGCCCATACGGCCCGCCGTCAGGGCGTGGACATTACCCTGCAGCCGCGGGAATTCCGCCTGCTTGAATATCTGATGCGTCATGCCGGTCAGGTGGTCACACGCACCATGCTGCTTGAAAATGTCTGGGATTATCATTTCGATCCGCAGACCAATGTGATTGACGTGCATATTTCGCGTCTGCGCTCGAAGATCGAGAAGGGCTTTGACAGCCCGTTGCTGCATACGGTGCGCGGCGCTGGCTACATGCTGAAGGCGGGACGCGCGACGGGCGGCAAGTCAACGGCTGGAGCTGAAGAATGACCCGCTTTTCGGCGCTGATGCGCACGACAGCCGTTCGCCTTTCGGCGCTCTATCTGCTGCTGTTCATTTTCGGTGCCGTTGCGCTGGTGGTCTATATGACCAATCTCTCGGCTTCCATGCTGATGGGGCAGACCCAGCAGGCCATTGCCGATGAGGTCATCAGCATTGGCCAGTCCTATGCGCGCGGTGGTGTTTCGGCTCTGGTGCGCAGCATCGATTACCGTTCGCGCCAGCCGGGTGCCTCGCTTTACATGGTGACCGATTCCACCGGACGCATTCTGGCGGGCAATGTCGAAAGCGTCGAGCCCGGCGTGCTGGATACGGACGGCATCATCGAAAGCAAGTTCAGATATACCCGTTATGACGATCAGGGTGCACAAAATCAGCATCAGGCAGTCGCTGTGGTGATCGCCCTGCCCAATGGCATGCGCCTGCTGGTTGGCCGCGATCTGGGAGAACCTGAACGCATCCGCGACATTATCCGCCGCTCGCTCATGCTGGCACTGGGCATCATGGGGGCGGGTGCCGTTCTCATCTGGGTTTTCGTTGGTCGTCGTGCATTAAAGCGCATTGATGATGTTTCGCGCGCCTCGCAGCGCATCATGGAGGGCGATCTCTCCGGCCGCCTGCCCGTGAATGGTTCGGGCGATGAGTTCGACCGTCTGTCAACTAATCTCAATGCCATGCTGACGCGCATTTATGAGCTCAATGATGGGCTGAAACAGGTTTCCGACAATATTGCCCATGATTTGAAGACACCGCTCACGCGCCTGCGCAACCGCGCGGAGGAAGCCCTTTCCGGCCGCAAGACCAGTGCGGAATATCAGGCAGCAATGGAGGACATCATTGCAGAATCCGATCAGCTCATCCGCACCTTCAATGCGATCTTGATGATCTCCCGCCTGGAGGCGGGCTATTCGGCAGAGAATCTTGAAGCCATGCCGATCAGCCCCATCCTGCTTGACGTGGTGGAACTTTATGAGCCGGTGGCCGAGGATGCAGGTGTTAGGCTGACGGTCGGCACGCTGAGTGATGCCGAATTGCGCATCAATCGTGAGCTGGTCGGCCAGACTGTCTCCAATCTTATTGATAATGCGATCAAATATGCCTCCGATGATGAGCGGCAGGCACAGGTTACCTTGTCCATGGAGACGGATCCGCAATGGACGCGCATCATCGTTGCCGATAATGGCCCCGGCATTCCGGCAGAAAAGCGCGAACAGGCGACCGAACGTTTCGTCCGGCTTGAACAAAGTCGTTCGCAACCGGGCTCCGGTCTTGGTTTGAGTCTTGCCAAGGCAGTCATGAAGCTGCACGGTGGCGCATTGCGTCTGGAGGACAATCATCCGGGCCTGCGTGTGGTGCTGGAATTTCCATCGCGGGTGGTGACGCAGACAATGTGAATTGAGTGAGGGATCATGACTGCCGGACTCGACCAGGCGAAGTTTTTCGAGCGCACTATCCGTGCCCTGACTCCGCTGGACGCAAAAAGGGCGCAGTCATTCCTCGCCGATCTTCGTGTACGTGCCAGGGAAGATGAACTGGATGGTGTGGTCGCCCTGCTCGACGACGACAAGGCGGCATCCTTCATTGCCGCCGTGCTTGATCTTTCTCCTTTCATCCGAGAAGCTTTGCAGCGCGTGCCGCGCATTCTGGACTGGCTGGCAAGAAGCACTCCGGAAGCGGCCTTGCAGGAAATTCTGGCGGATATTGCTGTCTGCGGCGCGGAAGAGGGCGCAAGCGAGGCAAGCCTGATGGCAGGGCTGCGCCTTAAAAAACGAGAAGCCCATGTGCTGATTGCGCTTTGTGATCTGGCCGGTATTTTCAACACCGAGGCGACGACGGGCGCGCTGGCTGATCTGGCAGAAGCCTGCACGGGAGCTGCCATCCGCTTCCTGCTGCGCGATGCCGATGCGGCAGGCAAGATCAGGCTGGTTGACCGCAATGATCCGGAAAGGGATTGCGGCTGGATCGTGCTTGGCATGGGCAAGTTTGGCGCGCGCGAGCTGAACTATTCCTCCGATATTGATCTCATCATCTTCATCGATGACAAAAAGCCCGCGATCATTGACCCTTATGAATGTGTCGAGACCTTCTCGCGCCTGACGCGACGGCTGGTGCGCATTCTGCAGGACAGGACGGAGGATGGCTATGTCTTCCGCGTTGATCTGCGCCTGCGCCCTGATCCCGGCTCAACACCGCTGGCCATTCCGGTGGGGGCGGCACTGCATTATTATGAAGGGCGCGGCCAGAACTGGGAACGCGCTGCCATGATCAAGGCACGTCCGGTGGCAGGCGACCGCGAATCGGGAGCTGCCGTGCTTGCCGAGCTTTCGCCCTATGTCTGGCGCAAATATCTTGATTATGCGGCAATTGCCGATGTGCATTCGATCAAGCGGCAGATTCACGCCCATAAGGGCCATGGTGACATTGCCGTGCGCGGGCACAATGTCAAACTTGGCCGCGGCGGTATTCGCGAGATCGAGTTTTTCGTCCAGACCCAGCAACTGATCGCAGGCGGTCGTTTCCCGGAACTGCGCGGCAATCAGACGGTTGCCATGCTGGCGAAACTTGCCGAACGTGGCTGGATTACCGAACAGGCGCGGGATGCGCTGACGAAGGAATATCATTTCCTGCGCGATGTCGAACACCGCATCCAGATGATTGCGGATGAGCAGACCCATATCCTGCCGGAAGATGATGAGGGTTTTGCCCGTGTTGCCCATATGATGGGCTATGATGATGCCGATAAATTCGCGAAGGACTTTCTGGAAGCGCTGAAAGTTGTTGAAAGGCACTATGCCGCCCTGTTCGAACAGGCGCCGGGACTGGGTGCCGAACACGGCAATCTGGTCTTTACCGGCGATGTCGATGATCCCGATACACTGGCAACCCTTTCGGCCATAGGCTTTGAGCGTCCAAGCGATATTTGCCGCATCATCCGGACCTGGCATTTTGGCCGTTATCGCGCCACCCAGTCGGCCGAGGCGCGCGAACGCCTGACGGAGCTCACACCCGCATTGCTGAAGGCCTTTGGCGAGACGAAACGTGCAGATGAGGCACTGTTGCGTTTTGATGGTTTCCTGCAGGGCCTGCCTGCGGGCATTCAGCTGTTCAGTCTGCTGCAATCCAATCCAAGGCTGCTGAATCTGCTGGTGATGATCATGAGTGCGGCGCCAAGCCTTGCCGAAATCATCACGCGCAAGCCGCATGTGTTCGATGGCCTGCTTGATCCGGCAATTTTTGCCGAAATGCCGACGCGCCAATATCTGGATGAGCGGCTGCAGGCATTTCTGGGGTCGGCCACGGTCTTTGAGGAAGTGCTGGATCGCCTGCGCATTTTTGCCGCAGAGCATCGTTTTCTCATCGGCATCCGTCTGCTGACGGGTGCCATTGACGGCGTGCGTGCGGGCCGCGCCTTCTCGGATCTTGCCGAACTGATGATCGCCAAGGCTTTCGAGGTGGTGGAGGCTGAATTCCAGCGCCGCCATGGCAAGGTGAAAGGAGCGAAAGTTGCCCTGCTTGCCATGGGCAAGCTTGGCAGCCGCGAGCTGACGGCCTGTTCCGATGTCGATCTGATCCTGCTTTATGACCATGACAAGGATGCCGAGGAATCGGATGGCGAAAAGCCGTTGGCGCCGTCGCAATATTATACCCGCCTCACACAACGCCTGATTGCCGGCCTGTCCGCGCCAACCGCCGAGGGCGTGCTCTATGAGGTCGATATGCGGTTGCGCCCATCTGGCAACAAGGGGCCGGTTGCCACCCATATTGAGGCCTTTGGCAAATATCAGCGCAACGAAGCCTGGACATGGGAACATATGGCGCTGACGCGCGCCCGCCCGATTGTCGGGCCGGATGAATTCCAGGCCTTCATCCGCCAGGAAATTGACGTAGTTCTGGCAAGCCGGCGCGACCGGGAAAAAATCGCCAGGGATGTGCGCGAAATGCGTGCACTGATCGAGCAGGAAAAACCGGCGCGCGACGATTGGGATTTCAAGCTGAAGCCAGGCGGCATTATCGACCTTGAATTCATTGCGCAATTTGCCATGCTCATCGGTGCGGCCAGGCAGAAGCCCCGTCCGCTTGGTACGGAAGAGATGCTGGCCGGGCTTGATCCGGCCTTTGTCGATCCGGCCGAGGCGGATCGCCTTGTGGCTGCGCATCGCTTCTATACCAATCTCAGCCAGACAATCCGGCTGTGCCTTGGCCGCGATGCTTCGAAGGACGAGTTCATTCCCGGCATGGTCGATCTTGTCTGTCGGGCTGCCGATGTGCCCGACATCAAGCGTGTCGAGCACAATCTGAAGGAAATTGCAGAAAACGTCCGGGCAAGCTTCAACCGGCTTGTTGTTTAGAGCAACTCACATTTTGATGGAATCGAAAGGGATTCCCCTTTCGATTAAAATATGATTCAAACTACTGGCTAGTTGGGA
>NZ_JBHSEL010000122.1:0-66545 GCF_042653845.1 Daeguia caeni
CCTTTGATAAAGCTATGATGAGCCGAAAACCCTCTCTTCTCAATTAATACAATTTGGTCTCATGGGCGTTGATGTCGGACACTTTTGGGTGCGATCAAAACCTATGTTAGCCGCTCCTTTCGTTATGTTGTCGAAGCATACAGCACCATCGTGCAGGGCGTGTCTGATCTGATCATCATTTACCTCATCCATTTTGCAGTACGGCTGCGCTCACAAGGCTGACCGGCGACTATGTTGACGTGAATGGTTTCACGGCTGGCTTATGTGCTTTGCGTTCACTTTCGGCGCCTGTGCAAGCGACATCATTCGTGCGACTTTGGGGCTGCCCTATGCACGCGAGTGTGCTGATTGCGGTTTTGTATGAGGAGGGCAAGGATGCTTGATCGCCAACTCATGTCTGAGGCCTTGCCAAAACTCATTGAATCCCTGTGGCAAACCGAAGCTGTTCACGCTTGCTGGTCGCAGGTAACGGGAAAGAAAACGATCATGACCCAAACAGCAGTGACCAAAGTGCGTATCGCGAATGATGCACAACAGTCAGGAGAAATCAGGCTTGCCAACGTTGGCAAGCATTATGGGCTTTTCAGGTGCTCAATGATGTTGATCTTGATGTGCGATCCGGTGAACAGCTCGTCATCTGCGGCCCGTCAGGCTCGGTCAAGTCAACGCTGATCCGTTGTCTCAACGGTATCGAAAGGCATGATTCCGGTACGACCATTGTCAACGGTGTTCCGTTCGATCATGTGAAAGCCAATCGGAACAAAATCCGTCGCGAAGTGGGCTGGCGCTCCAGAGTTTCAACCTGTTTCCACACATGAATGTGCTGGAAGATTGTCTGCTTGCGATCATGTCCGTCAAGGACATGAGCCGCGAGGAAGCCAAGGAAATAGCAATGCATTTTCTCAGTTGAGGCCCTATCGCCGAGCAGGCGCGAAATATCCATCGCAGTTGTCCGGCGATCAGCAACAACGCGTTGCGATTGCCCGCGCCATGTGCGGAGGCCAAAGATCCTTCTGCTTGATGAGCCCACTTCTGCCATTGCCCCGGAAATGGTCAAGGAAGTGCTGGATACGATGGCTGAACTGGCAGAAGGCGGTATGACCATGCTCTGCGCCACGCATGAAATGGGCTTTGCCAGGGAAGTTGCTGACCACATTGTTTTCATGACCGTGGACAGATCGTGGAAGAGGCAGCTCCGGCTGACTTCTTCGGCAATCAAATACGGCGCAAGCCAGGAAGTTTTTATCGCAGATTCTTCATTGATCCCGAATATTGATATTGCGATATGTATGTGCGCTTTCGCCCTGAAGACGTGACAAGGCCCTCTGTGTTGCGACATGGCATGTCTGAAAATTATCACGTGCCATCAAATGTGCTGTAATCAGGCTGTCATGCCAGTGTTGTGAATCGGTTTGAGTCAGCGCTGATCTATGTCAACGGTTTCTTCTGGAGTGATGTCGAGAAAGCGGATATTTGGCAAGCGGCGCAGAATGGAGCCGGCTCCACTATCGCCGTGCAATCCTGATAGTCTGGCAAACAGGCAATGCGGAATGAGCACCGGCGGCAGGCTCACTTTCCCGCAGCGCGCCATGACAGGCGCATGGGATCTGCATGCGCAGAACCGCGCTAAAGTTTCAGGCGTCAGCTTCGGCATATCGGCAAGCAGCAGAAGCACATGGCTGGCGCGTCTTTTGCGTGCAAACTGGATTGCGGCATGGAAGCTTGCAGCCTGACCTTTTCCGGGCGGGACAAAAACCGGTTTTATACGTGGCTGGTTGAACAGGCCGGCTACCGCCATTGTGCGCGTCACCACACAGGCTTCTACAAAAGGCAGGTTCTGCAACCGTAACGCAACATGTTTTGCCAGGGCTTTTCCGTGATAAAAGGACAAAAGCTTATCTGCAGGACCAAAGCGTTTAGATTGGCCTGCAGCTAGAACCGCCACGACAAGGCCGACAGTTGTATGCATATTTATTCCTTTAGCGAAATACCTTTATGCTGCACTCATATGCGGATTTGTGCCGGCTCAATGGCTTTTGTCTTTACTGATGTTGAGACCTTTTGCAGGACATGTGCAAGAACTGAAACAGCCAAAGTTTGCGGATCTCGCGTGGATGGGATTACACCCAACGGATGTTCAAGCCGCTCGATATCTGTCTTGCTGCAACCTTTGTATGCAAGTGCCGCACAACGCAATTCATGTGCCCGCTTGCTGCCTTGCGCTCCGACGAAAAAGGCGCTGCTTTTCAGCGCATGACCAAGAATGGCAGGCTCCCGGTCATGGTCATGATAGAAGGTGATGACCGCGGTTCTTGCATCAATAGGCAGATTGTCCGGCCAGTCGTCTTTCATATGCGCATGGGCCATTCTGTCTTCTTCCAAGACGTCCGCATCATGCGAGAAGACTTCAACCTGACATCCTGCCGCTCTTGCCAAAGATGCAAAACAGACAACTTCCCGGCCGGTGCCAAAGATCAGAACACGCAGCTGTGGCTGGATGCTGACGTTCAGTCCTGATTGAGTCAATTGGGGTGCAAAAATTCCATCATGATTGATGGAAAACAGAGCTTCATTGCGCCCTTTCAGGGTACGATCAATTGCCTCAAGCGCATGTCTGTCCGGGTACGGTATGATGGTTATTTCCAGCCCTCCGCCGCAGGGCAGCTGCATGTCCCAATAGGGCGAGCCCTTGCCATAGCGCAGGCGCTTCACCACGCCGGATTCCAGCGCCTCAACAGCACGCAGGCCAATATTCTTGTCAATGCAGCCAGATGACAGATTGCCATATCTGCGGCCCGACTTATGTATCAGCATAGCTGCGCCACAGCGCCGGTAGGAAGGACCTTCAGTGTTTGTAATTATAGCTAAGGCATGATCAGGATCGTGCAATGCTGGCTGATAGGGAAAGTCATTTTCATCAATGGTCGTAAAAGCTGCCAAAGGAGATAAATCCATTCAATGACTTCCTTTATTCATTGCATTGGTTCCGGCTTTATAGCCAGACATTGATAATTCGATTGTCAAATGCAGAGATATAATAGAACTCCCGTCAAGACGTAAATCATGCTGTCATCCATGATGATGGCTATACGGCCTTTGAATGAAGGACATTTTCTGTGAATTATTATGAAATATGCGGAATAATGATTGAATAATATATATACCCGTCAAAATTAAGCGCATGTTTAATGAATATATAATATGAATATTATAATTTATTACGTTATTGATATGATATCAGTTTTGCATTTTTAAGATAGATATCTAATATATTATTCATTTTAATAAAATATATTAAAAATTGTATATAAAATTCATTAAAGTATTTTATTTTAAAATAAAAATATCCATTTTGGTGTTTACTTTGGGCGATTATTTTAAAGTTTTCGTTTGGATTGATTAAAGAATTTATTTTATTATTGAATTTTGTGATTTTAATAGATAAAAATTTTGATATATTACAATAATAAATTTTTGAATTTGATGGCGTCATTTTTCGTGAACATGGTTTTATTTCATAAGGGATGTGTATTTTATTTTTTGTAATTAATGTAATAGTCTGATATATTTTTATCGTTTCTTAATAGGTACTTTCTATGAATTTGCTTAAGAAATATATATAAAATGAATTATATTTCGAATTAAATATTGATTGTATGATTTTTAATTTCTATAATTAATATTATTCGATAAATATATTTATTGTGCTGAAAACCATGGGCATTTTGACGTTTTTTGAAAGATTTCCCGTTGCTTTTTGAAAAAGGTCATCTATCAATAAATTAGAGTCGAGTAATTATGGAGTGGGGTAGGGGGCTACGGTGGTAGACGATCTGGTTGTGGATTTGTCGCGCATACAGTTTGCGGCGACGGCGCTTTATCACTTTCTTTTTGTCCCGTTGACGCTGGGGCTCACGATCATTGTTGCGATAATGGAGACGGTCTATGTCACGACTGGTCGTGATGTTTACCGTCAGATGACCCAGTTCTGGGCAAGGCTGTTGCTGATCAACTTTGCGCTTGGTGTTGCCACGGGTCTGACCATGGAGTTCCAGTTCGGCACGAACTGGTCGTTTTATTCCTCTTTCGTGGGGGACGCCTTTGGTACGGCGCTGGCAATCGAAGGTCTGATGGCCTTCTTTATGGAATCAACCTTTGTTGGTCTCATGGTCTTTGGCTGGGATCGTCTCAGCAAGATGCAGCATCTGGTCGTCACCTATCTGGTCGCCCTTGGTTCGAACCTGTCGGCGCTGTGGATCCTTGTTGCCAATAGTTTCATGCAGAGCCCGAAGGGGGCGGAGTTCAATCCCGTAACCATGCGTCTTGAGCTCTCAAGCTTCTTCGATATGTTCTTTAATCCGGATGCACAGGCAAAATTCGTGCATACGGTTCTGGCGGGCTATGTGACGGCAGCGATCTTCGTCTGTGGTGTCAGTGCATTTTATCTTCTGCGCAACCGCCATGTCGAAATTGCCAGTCGTTCCTTCCGTATTGCCGCCCTGTTTGGTGTGCTGGGTACGGGCGGGGTTCTGACGCTTGGTGACGCGTTGGGCTATGTTGGTGCCCATGCGCAGCCGACCAAACTGGTGGCAATGGAAGCGCTCTGGAAAACGGAAAAAGCGCCAATGGCGTTCAATGCCATCGCTTTCCCGTCGCAGAGCGAGCAGCGCAATGATTTTGCCATTCAGATTCCGGCGCTTCTCTCCATTCTGGTGACCCATTCGCTCGATGGCACGGTTCCGGCCGCTGATGTTCTGGAACAGAGGGCGGCAGAGCGCATCAGGAACGGCATTCCGGCTGTTGAAGCCTTGCAGGTCCTGAGCAAGGATCCGACCGATCCAGATGCGCTTGCCAAGTTTGAGGCGCACAAGAGCGACCTGGGCTATGGTTTCCTCGTCCAGCGTTATGCGCCGGATGGTGACGTCACCCGTGTCACCGATGCCGATATAATGAAGGCAGCCAATGATGCGATCCCGGAAGTCTGGATCGTGTTCTGGTCTTTCCGCGCCATGGTGGGCTTTGGTCTTCTGATGCTTGCCTATTTCATCCTGGCATTCGTCCTGACCCTGACCAACAAGGTTGGCAATTATCGCTGGTTCCTGCGGCTGGCGGTGTGGATGATCCCGGTTCCATTCCTGGCCTGCGAATTTGGTTGGCTCGTTGCCGAGATTGGCCGTCAGCCGTGGACGGTGTTTGAAATCCTGCCAACCTGGCTTTCGGCCTCGACCCATACGGTAACCTACATGGTCTTCTCGTTGGCTGGCTTTGTATTGCTCTATACGATTTTCGCCGTCGTCGAGATTTTCCTGATGATCCATTTCATCCGCAAGGGACCCGATGAGCCGGAAGGCCCGTTGGCGGGTCGTAAAGCGGTTGCGGCATAAGTGGGGGCTGACATGGAACTTTATCTTGTCCTGAAGCTGATCTGGTGGCTCCTTCTGGGGGTACTTCTGATTGGTCTTGCCGTGATGGTTGGCATGGACATGGGTGTTGGCACGCTGCTGCGCTATGTTGGCCGCACCGATACCGAGCGCCGTGTTGCGCTTAACATCATCGGCCCGCATTGGGATGGCAACCAGGTATGGTTCATCCTTGGTGGCGGCGCGATCTTTGCCGCATGGCCGCTTGTCTATGCCACAGCCTTTTCCGGCTTTTATATTGTCATGTTGGTTCTGTTGTGGAGCATGATCGTCAGGCCACTTGGTTTTGAATATCGCTCCAAGCTGCCGCAGCCAAGCTGGCGCAATCTGTGGGACTGGACGCTGTTCATCTCGGGCTTCGTGCCGATGCTGGTCTTTGGCGCGGCTGTCGGCAATGTGCTGCAGGGTGTCCCGTTCCAGTTCGACTGGCGTATGACCTCCTATTATACCGGCAGCTTCATCGAACTGTTCAATCCGTTTGCCATTCTGTGTGGCCTGCTTTCGGTTTCGCTCTCCATCTATATGGGAGGCGCGATGTTGATGAATGGTAGTGTTGGCAATATTGCCGAGCGTGCGCGCCGTGCAGCCCTGATAGGCGGTATTGCAGCCATCGTCTTCTTCAGCATTGGTGGTTTCTGGGTCGCCAGCATCGAAGGCTACTGCATTGTCGAGGCACCTGCTCCGGCGCTGCCGCAAACACCACTGCACCAGCAGGTTGAACAGGTGCCAGGCGCATTACTTGCCAATTACTACAACTACCCGCTTTTGTGGATCGTGCCGATCCTTGGCTATGCCGGCATTGTCTTTGGCCTCTTTGCGCTTGCCGCCCGCAAAGCCTTCCTTGGTTGGTGGTTTGGCGTTCTGGCCTGGATCGGTGTCATCGGCACGGCTGGCATTGCCATGTTCCCGTTTCTGATGCCATCGAGCAGCAATCCATCGCACAGCCTGACCGTGTGGAATTCCGGCTCCAGTGAACTGACGCTGATGTGGATGCTCGGCTTCGTGCTCATCTTCATGCCGATCATCATCACCTATACGGGTTGGGCCTTCTGGATCATGCGCGGCAAGCTTGATCCAAAGGCAGTCAAGACCTCTGGCCATTAAGGAGACGGGACATGACTGTATTCTGGCGTTTTGTGGTGGCAATGGTTGTGGCGGTCATTGCCATATTTCTGGGTGTCATCCTCGGTGACTATGGCCCTTGGTATCTGTCATGGCTGCTTGGCACCGGCTTCATGATCCTGGTGGCGGCTACAGGTGCGGTCCTGTTTGAGGAACAGTCTGACAAGCAGCAACAGAAAAAGACAGGTACATATCAAAATCGTATTTCCGAGAAACAACGCCCACTGGAATACTAGGCCGAATACGGCAATCATGCCCGAAACTTTTATGGCGTGTTTTGGGTAGCATCCGACTTGCAAAACAGGAGTAGTACCTTGGCTTCGGGTATTTCACGCAGAGATTTTATCAAGCTCGGCACATTTGCCGGTATTTCGGTCATGTTGGGGCGTGTTCCGCTTGCCGAGGCACTAGAAGTTCACTCCGGCCCGACCAGCACGGACTGGATCGGCAGGGATGGCAAGCCACGCTTTCGCTGGGATGGCGTACGCAAGGTTACGGGACAGAAGAACTTTGCCCGTGACTTTCGCGCGCGTGACCTGCCGGGCTGGCCGAAGAAACAGGCCTATGCCTTCATGCTGAAGGCGACCAAGGCTGACCGCACGGTCGAAGGCGTCAATCTCTCCATCCTTGGCAATTCACTCCAGCCAGACCGCCTCGTGCTGCAGGAAGACATCGTGCGCGATGAGCTGAACATCCCGCAGGATACCGAAATGGGCGAAGGCTTCTATGGTTATAACCTGCTGGTGCCAAAAGGTGAGGTTCCACATCTTCTTGGCCATCCGGTTGCAATCCTGATCTACAAGGATTTTGACCGTTTTGAAGCTGCACGGCGTCTGCTGCGCTTTGAGGAGTCGGCTGTCATTTATGGTGAGGTGAAGGGTATCAATCCGCCTGCCAATTATGGCGCGGCGCGTTATGTGCGTCTGGGTGGTGAGACGCCAACCTCACCATCGCTCTTCGCGCCCTATCCGGATACGGCCATCAAGGGCCATTTCAAGGGCAATACTGTCATCTGGCCGCCTTATGATGAAGGCGAAGGTGTCACCATTCCGCCATCGCTGCGCCGTGACCGCGGGGGCAAGTTCATTGCCGCCCTGCTTGATGCAGAAGCCAAGTCCGACAAGCAGGGCATTGCCATGGATGCGGCAGCACAGATTGCCCGGGAAATCGAGGAAGCCGAGAAAAATCCGGACAAGATTGTTCTGACCCGCCATGGTTTCTCGCAGTCCATCGACCCATGTGCGATGGAGCCGGACAATTGCAATGTCTGGCTCGATCAGGAAACCAGGACCATGCACATCCTGACCGCCACGCAGTCACCGGTCGGTGTGATTGATCAGGCAACCTGTCTTGTGAAGAAAAACAAGATTGCACCGGTTGAAAATGTCGTGCTGCTCACCGGCTCCACGGTTGGCTATGGCTCGAAAGACTATTCGGTCTTCCCGCTTTATGCCATGGCTGCCAGCTTCTATAGCGATGGTCTGCCGGTGCGCATGGCCAATGACCGCTATGAACAGTTCCAGATGGGGATGAAACGCCACTCCATCGAAATGGATGTGACAATCACCGCCGACCGCAAGACCGGCAAGTTTGAGATCATGAAAGGTCTTTACAACTGCAATGGCGGTGGCCGCGAAAACCTGTCGGTTGCCGTCTCGCATGTTGGTGCGCGTGGCGCACAGTCGATCTATTATTTCCCGAAGTCGGATCTGACGGCGCTTGCCATGGCAACCCCTGCGGTTGAAGCCGGCTCCATGCGCGGCTTCGGTTCGATCCAGTCCATGGCCATTACCGAACAGATGGTGGATGAGCTGGCACAGGAACTCGATATGGATCCAATCGAGCTGCGCAAGATCAATGCCATCAAGTCTGGCTATCTCAATACGCAAGGTGGCGTGATTGCCGGCGATCCGCGCAATGTGGAAATGCTGGAACTGGCCGCACAGCATCCGATCTGGACGGAGCGCGCGAAGAAGAAGGCAGAATTTGAAGCCGCAAACCCGGGCAAACTTTATGGCGTCGGCTTTGCGCAGGTGCAGCAGGTCTATGGTTCGGGTGGTGTGCCATCCGCTCTGGTGCTGGAGTTTGATCCCAAGGGCAAGCTCACCATGCGTCATTGTGTACAGGAAATCGGTACAGGCGGCACCACGGCGCAGCAGGTCATGGTCTGGAAGGATCTGGGTAAAGTGCCGGATGTGGTTGAGTTTGGCGTGACCCAGTTTGATGAACTGCCACTGAAGTCAAGCTGGGCTGACCAGAAGGAAGTTGACAAGCTGTCCAAGACTGACCCTTATTGGACGCCGGCACTTATTCCGGACATGAGCTCGTCTGCCGGTGTCTATTATGTTGGTTTCGCCACCCGTCAGGCAGCGAAATTCCTGCTTGAATTCACGCTGTGGCCGGCTGCAAAAGCAATCTGGAGTGAAGGCCCTGGCGGTGGTCAGTTTGCCAGCTTTAATGTTGATGTCAGCGATATGCGCATCGGCCCGGATGGGCTTGGCGGTGGCGGCATGACGCCAATCCCGTTTGATGTACTGGCTGCCAAGGCGCATGAAATGGGTCTTATTACAGGCGTTGCCGTGCATACCTATAGTAGCTGGCAGTGGGCGAAGGCAGAATTTGACATTCCAACCGTTGGCACCCGCACGCTTCCGATCGACGCACTTTCGGTCAAATATGGTGAAGGCGCGCCGGAAGAGCTGAAAAAACGTATGACCACGGCAGGCTTTGACTTCATCAAGCGCAATATTGCCTATTATCCGCCATCAAACCGTGGTTCTGGCGAGCCGACCACCTATACGTCCGCGGCCTGTCTGGTTGAACTCAATGTCAACCGCATGAGCGGTGTGGTGCAGATCATGCGCCATCACATGATTATGGATCCGGGCACGATGGTGGTGCCACAGCTGGTATCGGGACAGGTACAGGGCGGCACTGCCATGGGTATTGGTCATGCGCTGATGGAAGAACTGCCGCTTTATGAAGATGGCCCCGGCAATGGCACATGGAATTTCAATCGCTACACCTTGCCACGAGCCAAGGATGTGGCGGTCTGGACCCAGACGGCGGACTATCTGCCGCCACTGACCGAAACGGCTCCACCTAAGGGCATGGCGGAACTGGGCATGATCCCGATTGTGCCAGCTGTGGCCAATGCTGTCTGCCATGCCGTGGGTAAGCGTTTCTATGAATATCCGATTACTGCAGAAAAGATCAAAGGGGCTTTGTGATGACAATTGAAAAACGCCCATTGTCATTGACCATCAATGGCAAGAAAATCGAGCATGAAGCCGTACCGGTCGGCATGCCGATGATTGATTTTCTGCATGAATATCTGGATCTGACGGGAACCCATTTCGGCTGTGGACAGGGTGTCTGCCATGCCTGCACCGTGGTGGAAATCCTGCCCGATGGCAGCAAACAGGAAAGCCGCACCTGCATTTATGATGCCCATTTCTTCAATGGCAAGAACATCATCACCATCGAGGGACAGGCCGAGACGGACGACAAGGGCAATGTCATCAAGCTCACGCCGATCCAGCAGGCATTCATCGACAATTTCGCCTTCCAGTGTGGCTATTGCACGCCAGGTTTTGTTGCGGGCGCAACTGTCTTCCTTGACCGGCTCAACAAGAATCCGGTCAAGCGCGCTGACCTCGAAAAGGCAATTGAAGAGGCGCTTGACGTGCATATCTGCCGCTGCACCGGCTATGTACGCTATTACGAAGCCATCCGCGACGTGGCACTGGCAACACCTGGCTGTGTGATTGATTAGGAGACAGGCCATGAAGAGCCACGGATTGCGCAATACAATCTTGAGCATAATCGCGTTAGCAGTTCTTGTTGGTCTTTTGATCCTGTTTGGCGTATTCCGCACGACCAGTGTCGCCCCGCAGGCCAAGGAGGCTCTGAGTCAGGAACAAATGCAGGCGCTGATCCCACGCGGACGCGAACTGGCACTCGCCGGCGACTGCTTTGGCTGCCACTCGCAGTCAGAGGGCCCGATGGGAGCCGGTGGGCTTGCGATTTCAACGCCATTTGGCACGCTTTATTCAACTAATATCACGCCGGACAAACAGTATGGTATTGGCAATTACAGCCGCGAGGATTTCCATCGTGCGCTGCGTGACGGCATTGGCAAGAAGGGCAATCTCTATCCGGCCATGCCTTATGTCTATACCCATATCACCACGCCGGATGATCTCGACGCGCTTTATGCCTATCTCATGAGTATTCCGGCCATGCCGGTACCAAACAAGGACAATACGGGCGTCTTCATGCTGCCGGTTCGCCCGTTCATGAATTTCTGGAACCTCGTCAATTTTCCCGCCCGTGAGGCACCGCATAATTCTGCGCGCTCGGCGGAATGGAACCGTGGCGCCTATCTCGTCAATGGTCTTGGCCATTGCGGCTCCTGCCACACACCAATGAATTTCATGATGGGACCGGATTTCTCGCATCATCTTGAAGGTGGCGAAATCGACGGGCTGGCTGTGCCGAACATTACTGCTGAAGCGCTTGCCAAGCACGGTTTTGACGTGCCGACACTGACGCAATATCTGGCAACCGGCGTTGCGCCACAGGGCACGTCCTTTGCCGGCATGTTCACAGTTACGCATTTCTCGACCTCTGCCATGGAAGAGGATGACGTGAAGGCAATCGCCACTTATCTTCTGACCGACAAAACCGGCAAGCTGCTTGAGCCATCTGCACCGCCTGCACCATTGCCTGCGGCTGCTTCGCCTGAACCGGGCAGCGACATGGACAAGGGCCGCCTTGCCTATATGTCGGCCTGCAGCGGCTGCCATGGCATGCGTGGCGAAGGCATCCCGAATGTGGCACCCGCCATGAAGGGCAATGCAACGCTCGCCATGGACAATCCGCAGACGCTGATCAAGGTGGTGCTGAACGGCATACCGACGCAGAAATTCGCCAATGGCCAGCGCATGTATGCCATGCCGCCATTCGCCCACAAGCTGTCGGATGAAGAAGTGGCCGATCTTGTTTCCTGGATCCGCGCCGAATGGGGCGGACAGGGACAACCGGTCACGGCCGAAGAGGTCAGCAAACAGCAATCCGCTGTTGATTGAAGTGACAGGCCCTGCAGGGCCTGTCCAGACCGCTGACAAACCTTCAAGGAGAACAAGATAGCCAGTTTTGTGGAATATCATGGACTTCAGGGATGTGGCTCAGGCAGAGGCCGGAACGCACGCTGCATCGGTTGAAGGAGGAACTGGCCGGGTGCGGGGTGAAGGTTTCAAACGATGATGCGGTGTGGGGATTTTGCACTGCGAAGGGCTGCGGCTCAAAAGAGCCTGTTTGCGCGTACAGGCCGCGCCGCGATTGCCTGCAGGCGGCACTGGCAGCAGCTGTTGGAGCAAGCGCTCATTTCAGCGTGGCGCACACCGCTGCCTCGAAGGCGCGCTACGGTTTTTGCTTATGGCTGGTCTCGGCCATGCAAGGCCATTGATCGCTTCGGTGAGGGGGGCGAATTGTTCATTGTCGCCGAAGCTTAGGGCAGCAGGCTCGTGCCTGTTCTGTCAGCTTTTCTATGCGTGGCTTGCGTGCATTATGCGCCTGCCCGCGTACCGGCTGTTTCGTCAGGCCAGCATGTTTGTGACAAGTTGCCCAATCCGGCTTGTGCCGCAAGCATGTTGCATCTCGGCTGGTACAATCGCGGAAAGGTAGATTGTCACCCGTCTGACAGTTGCAGAAAATCTGCCGGGCAGGCGGGTCATAATGCTGGTGAGTTTCTGCCGTCGCTAGGCTGGGGCCGCTCGGAAACCGTGCGCGCGGCATTTTCAAGCAGCGGACCAAAACTGTCGCTGAAACTTTCCGCCGTCCATTCCTGTAGATTGCCGGCGATATGGATGGCCCCTATTGGCGCACCATTGGCATCGGTAATGGGGGCGCCCATTGCCACTTCATGCGGCAGCAGCTGACGGCAGAGCACGGAATGTCCCCGCTGGCGCGTGGCGCGCACCTGTTCCATCACGCCGTCCAGATCGGTAATCGTATAGGGCGTAAACGGGGTGAGGTCAGAACGGTTGACAATATCAGCAATCTGTTCGTCTGGCAGGCGAGAGAGGATCGCAATGCCGCCTGCCGTGCAATAGGTGGGAACCGCATGGCCGACAATGGTGGCGCTGAAGACTTCATGTTTCGACGGCATGCGCAGGGCATAGACCACTCTTATATCGTCAAAAAGCGACAGATCCACACGCTCTCGCACTCTGCGCCGCAGTTCAAGCATGACTGGATTGGCCCTCTGCAGCATCGGGTTAAGCCGGATGAAATCATGCGCCATATCAAGAATGCGCAGACCCGGAAGATAGCCGCGATCTTCCGGATCGCGGGTCATCATGCCAAGTTTCAGAAGTGAATGGACAATGCGTTGCGTGGCGCTGCGGTCAAGGCCGGATGCGGTTGCAAGCTGGGTCAGGGACAAGGGGTGACGGGCACTCTGGAACGCGGACAGCACAGCAATCGTACGCGCCACCGAACGCAGGAACAATGGGTCATCCTTGAATTTGTCCGCTTCATTCGGATCGAAACTGGACAGTCCGGTAAGGTCACGAAACTGGTTCATGGCAAGGCGCTTTTATCCGCTTTTCATGGATTGACAAGGAACAAAATTGCCCCCTATTATGAAAAAACAATATAGATGTATCGCTGATAGATACACGCTTTCGTCTTGGGGATCAATGCATATTTGGGAGTATGCTCGTGCGCAGGCGCGTGGCTGTGGCTGGCTTTTTGCATGAAACAAACACTTTCGCCCCGGCTCCGGCCGATATGGCAGCGTTCATACAGGGAGGGGGCTATATTCCGCTGTCGCGCGGTGAAGCTGTTTTAAAAAATGCACGAAATGTAAATCTCGGTATTGCTGGTGCGCTGGATTTTGCCCGCGCGGCAGGGTGGGAAGTCGTGCCGATCCTGTGGGCGGGCGCCATTCCATCGGCGCCTGTAACGCGGGACGCCTATGAGACAATCGTCGCGGAAATCATCGAAGGGCTCAAGAATTGCGGCCCGCTCGACGGGATCTTCATTGATCTGCATGGCGCCATGGTTGCCGAGCATGTTGATGATGGCGAAGGCGAATTGCTGGAGCGTGTGCGCGCCGTGCGCCCGGACGAGCCTCTGGCAGTTGCGCTTGATCTGCATGGAAACATCACAAGGCGGATGTTTGAGCATTGCGATGTGATGGTGGGTTTCCGTACCTATCCGCATGTCGATATGGCCGAGACCGGCTATCGCGCGGCCAAGGCCTTGCAGGCCTTCATGGACAGGCCGGAAGGCTGGCACAAGGCGATGCGGCAGGGGGATTATCTCATTCCGATTACATGGCAATGCACGGACGAAGAGCCGGCCAAGAGCCTTTATGCCATGACCTTTGACCTGCCGGAAAAGGTTGAGACAGCCTCGCTGTTCATGGGCTTTCCGGCGGCAGACTTTGCCGAATGCGGACCGTCGGTCTTTGCCTATGGCTGGGACAGGGATGCAGTCGAGGCCTGCGCCGACAGGATCATGACAGCGCTTGCGGCTGCCGAGCCGGCCTTTGCCGGAACTGCCTATCAGCCGGAAGAAGGGGTGGCCAAGGCAATCGCGATTGCGCGTGATGCAAGGCGACCCGTCGTTATTGCCGATACGCAGGACAATCCGGGTGCTGGTGGCAGTTCGGATACGACCGGAATGCTGCGGGCGCTGATTGCATGCGGCGCAGAACGAGCCGCGATCGGCTGCATTCACGACCCGGAAGCGGCCAGGATTGCGCATCAGGCAGGCGAGGGGGCACGTGTTGAAATCGCCCTCGGCGGCAAGTCCGGCATCAAGGGGGATGCGCCATTTACGGCTGAGTTCATCGTGGAAAAGCTTTCGGAGGGCAGGGTTCATGCAACGGGGCCCTATTTTGGCGGCACCTGGCTGGACATGGGCCCATCGGCCTGTCTGCGCCTTGGTGGAACCCGGATCGTCGTGACAACCAATCTCGCCCAGATGGCAGATCGCGAACTCTATCGCATGGTGGGGATAGAACCGGAAAAGGAGGCCATTCTCGTCAACAAGAGCTCAGTGCATTTCCGTGCGGATTTCGCGCCGATTGCTGAACAACTTCTGGTTTGCACCGCGCCAGGCGCAATGCCGCTTAGTCCGGCGAGCCTGCCGTGGAAGAAATTGCGTTCAGGCATAAGGATGGAACCGCTTGGATCGGAATTCAGACCAGAACAATAAATAACCTTCAGAGGAGCCAACGATGCGATTTATGAAATATCCTGATACTGGCCCTGTTCTTCGCAGGCTGAAATACGGCCTTGCTGCCTCCCTGATTGCTCTGGGAGCAGGCAATGCCTGGGCGGAAACCACGCTGACCGCCGTGATGCATTCGGACTTGCGCGTTCTCGATCCGATTCTGACAACCGCGCATATCACGCGTGATCATGCCTATATGATCTATGACGTACTGATTGCCGTTGACGAGAATTTCAAGCCGCAGCCGCAAATGGCAGACTGGACCGTATCGGATGATCAGAAGGTCTATACGTTCACACTGCGCGATGGGTTGAAATTCCATGATGGCACGCCCGTTACGGCTGCCGACGCAGTTGCCTCGCTTGAGCGCTGGGCCAAGCGCGATACGGGTGGCCAGCTCATCATGGACATTACGGAATCGCTCAAGGCCGTCGATGACAAGACCCTTGTCTGGACGCTGAAGGAACCGTTCGAACCATTCCTGGATACGCTTGCCAAGCAGGCGGCCCTGCCACCTTTCATCATGCCGGCACGCATTGCCGCAACCCCGGCCGATACGGCCATTACCGAACATATCGGCTCTGGTCCGTTCAAGTTCGTGCCGGAAGAATTCCAACCCGGTGTTGGCGTGACCTATGTCAAGAATGAGGACTATGTTCCGCGCAAGGAACCGGCAAGCTGGATGGCGGGCGGCAAGGTTGTCAATGTTGACAAGGTACGCTGGGTGACGATGACTGACCAGCAGACCGCAGTCAACGCCCTGCTCAATGGTGAAATCGATTATATCGAACAGGTTCCGGTTGACTTGGTTCCGTTGCTGGAAGGCAATGACGAAGTTGTGGTTGAACAGCGCGACCCGCTTGGCTACCAGACCATGGGGCGTCTCAATTTCAAGCATCCACCTTTTGACAATCCGGATGTCCGCCGCGCTGCCTTCCTTGCCATGTCACAAGAGCCGGTTCTGGCTGCCCTGATGGCTGACCCGAATTACTACAAGGTCTGTGGCGCGATGTTTGGTTGTGGAACACCGAATGCCACCACGGTTGGCTCTGAAAGCCTGACCGGAAAGGGCAATGTGGAAGAGGCAAAGGCATTGCTTCAGAAAGCCGGTTATGATGGCAAGCCGATCGTATTGATGCAGCCAACCGATGTGGCAAGCCTTGCGCCACAGCCTGTTGTCGTGGCGCAGCAATTGCGCGCGGCAGGTTTCAATGTCGACATGCAGCCAATGGACTGGCAAACGCTGGTTGGCCGTCGCGCATCCAAGGACGAACCATCCAAGGGCGGCTGGAATATCTTCTTCACCAACTGGCAGATCCCGGAAATCTGGACGCCGCTGAATTCGGTCATGCTGAATGGCCGTGGCGATCAGGGTTGGTTTGGCTGGCCACAGGACGAAAAGATCGAGGTGCTGAAGAAGGAATATATTGCCGCAAAGACGCCTGAGGAAAAGAAGGCCGCGATCGAAAAGATTCAGGCCCATGCGCTTGAGAATGTGCTCTACATTCCGCTTGGCGAATACAATCCGCCGCAGGCTCGTCGCGCCAATGTCGTCGACATGCTTGGCTCTCCCGTTCCAGTATTCTGGAATGTGAAGAAGGTCGAAGAATAATCTTGCCCGCTGCTGTCGCGCTCGCCTGGGCGGGCGCGATCATCTCATTCCAACGCGGAAGGCGGTTCCGCCGCTGCCGCAAGATCCGAGGCGCGTGCATATGATCGTCTATCTGATAAAACGCATTCTTGCGCTGGTACCGGTTCTGTTGCTGGTATCGATCTTTGTCTTCCTACTCTTGCGTCTGACGCCGGGCGATCCGGCTGCAATTCTCGCGGGCGATGCTGCCACGACCGAGCAGCTTGAACGCATTCGCACGGCAATGGGCCTCGATCAGCCAATACTGGCGCAATACTTCACCTGGATGGGCAATATCTTCCGCGGCGACTTTGGTGTTTCGCTGATTTCGGGCGTGCCTGTCCTCGACATGATCATGCAGCGCATCGGGCCAACAATCTCGCTGGCTGTTCTCACCATCATCATTGCGGTTCTGGTCGCGATCCCCATGGGTGTCATTGCCGCCTGGCGTCACCGCACATGGGCGGATTATCTGGTGATGAGCTTCTCTGTTCTGGGTTTTTCCGTGCCGGTCTTTCTGGTCGGTTATGTGCTGCTTCTTATCTTTTCGATCTATCTGGGCTGGCTGCCGGTACAGGGGTTCAAACCGATCTCGGCAGGCCTCGGGCCTTTTCTGGAGCGGGCGATCCTTCCCGCCCTGACACTTGCCTCGATCTATATCGCACTCATCGCCCGTATGACCCGTGCGGCAATGCTGGACGTATTGGGTGAGGACTATATCCGCACCGCCCGCGCCAAGGGGGTAGGTGATCGTCGGCTTCTGTTCGTCCATGCGCTCAAGAATGCAGCCGTGCCGGTCGTCACTGTCGTGGGAACAGGTTTTGCCCTGCTGATTTCCGGCGTCGTGGTGACGGAAAGCATTTTCAACATTCCTGGCATCGGACGCCTGACGGTCGATGCGGTACTGGCGCGCGATTATCCGGTGATCCAGGCGATGATCCTGCTGACGAGCACGCTCTATGTCTGCGTCAACCTCCTGATTGATCTTTCATACACATTGTTCGACCCAAGGATTCGTTATTGATGCGCACAGAATCACCATCGGCTGGCATGCACTGGATGCTGCGCCTGTTATCGCTGCCGCGTATCGCTCGCGTTGGCATCGGACCATTGATTGCTGCGGTGATTCTCGCTGCAATCATTCTGCTCACCCTGTTCTCGCCATGGATCGCGCCGCATGATCCGCTGGCCATGAACCCGATGATGCGTCTCAAGCCACCTTCGGAAGGCTATCTGCTGGGCACGGACAATTATGGCCGCGACCTGTTCTCGCGCATGATCCTTGGCGGACGCATTTCGCTCCTGATCGGGGTGCTGGCGGCAATCGCCTCGATTGCCGTCGGTGTCATCATCGGTCTCGTCGCCGGTTTCTTCCGTACCGCCGATGCCATCATCATGCGCATGATGGATGCGCTGATGGCCATGCCTTCGATCCTGATCGCCATTGCGCTGGTTGCGCTCAATGGCCCGTCGATCGGTTCGGTCATTGTCGCCATCACCATTCCGGAAATCCCGCGGGTGGTGCGCCTTGTCCGCTCGGTTATCCTGAGCGCCAGAGAGGAGCCCTATGTCGAGGCAGCATTGGCTCTGGGCTCAAGCACGCCAAAGATCCTGTTCCGGCATCTGTTGCCGAATACCATGGCGCCGCTCATCGTGCAGGGCACCTATATCGTGGCTTCTGCCATCCTGACCGAGGCGATCCTTTCCTTCCTTGGTGCCGGCATCAGCACGGAAATTCCGACCTGGGGCAATATCATGGCGGAGGGACGGCAATTCTTCCGTATCAAGCCGTCGATCGTGCTCTGGCCGGGGCTGTTGCTGACGCTCTGCGTCCTTTCGATCAATCTTCTGGGTGACGCAGGCCGCGACACACTCGATCCACGCCTGAAAAAGCGGGAGGGCTGAGATGGAACTGCGAAATCGTGACCTTTCGGCAGCACCGGTCGTATTGGACGTCGACAATCTTGTCGTGACGCTGCCAAGCGGTACGCCTGTCCTGCGCAATGTCAGCTTCGACATCCGCAAGGGAGAGACTGTCTGTCTCGTTGGTGAATCGGGTTCGGGGAAATCCGTCACCTCACTGACGGCCATGGGGCTTTTGCCGAAAAATGCACTCCAGGTGAAAAGTGGCGCCATCCGCCTCAACGGACAGGATCTGTTGCAGCTTTCGCCGTCCGAGATGAAGAAGATGCGCGCCACGCGTATTTCGATGATCTTTCAGGAGCCTATGACGGCGCTCAACCCGGTGATGCGGGTGGGCGAGCAGATCACGGAGGTTCTGGACATCCATACCACGATGTCAGCAGCGGAAAAGCGCGCCAAGGTCATCAATATCATGGAGCAGGTGCATCTGCCCGATGTCGAACGCATCTATCAGAGCTATCCGCATCAATTGTCGGGCGGCCAGCGCCAGCGCATCATGATTGCCATGGCGCTCATTCTGGAGCCGGTCGTGCTGATTGCCGATGAGCCAACCACAGCACTTGATGTGACCACGCAGAAACAGATCCTGTCGCTGATTGCGGAACTTCAGGAAAAGCACGGCACGGCAGTTCTGTTCATCACCCATGACATGGGTGTGGTGGCCGAAATTGCCGACCGGGTCTGTGTCATGCGCAGCGGCGAGATTGTGGAACGCGGCACGATCCGTCAGGTTCTGTCTGATCCGCAACAGCAATATACCAGGGATCTGCTTGCCTCTGTGCCAAGCCTCATCCCCCGTCCTGCGCGCGAGCTGAGGAAGCGCGAGGCGGTCATCGAGGTGCGTGATCTCGGCATGACCTACAGGAGTGGCGGCTTGTTCAGCCGCAAGCCTGGCGTCAAGGCATCGCGTGAGGTCAGTTTCACGCTTCAGCCGGGGCGCACGCTTGGCATTGTCGGCGAATCCGGTTCTGGCAAGACCACGGTTGCGCGTTCGATCATGCGTCTGATCGAACCGACGGAAGGCGAAATCATCGTGGACGGGCAGGATATTGCCCATCTCGGCAAACGCGCGATGAAGCCGTTCCGCAAGAAATTGCAGGTGGTGTTTCAGGATCCTTTCCGCTCGCTCAATCCGCGCTGGACGATCGAGCAGAGTCTGACCGAAGGGCCGCTCAATTATGGCGTCCCCTACGAGGAAGCCGTGGCAGAGGCAAAGCGCCTGCTCAAGATCGTCTCCCTGCCCGAGGATGCACTCAAGCGCTATCCGCACCAGTTTTCCGGCGGACAGCGCCAGCGCATTGCCATTGCACGCGCCGTAGCCCTTCGCCCGGATATTCTGGTGGCCGATGAGGCTGTCTCGGCGCTTGATGTGTCGGTACAGGCGCAGGTTCTCGAACTTCTGGCGGAATTGCAGAAGGATACCGGCATTGCTATCATCTTCATCACGCATGACCTGCGTGTGGCAGCCCAGATCTGCGATGAGGTGCTGGTCATGAAACACGGGCAGGTCGTGGAATATGGCGCTGCCGCAGATGTGCTTGGCAATCCTTCACATGATTATACGCGCGCGCTGATTGAAGCCGCCCCCGGCCGTTTCTGGGACTTTGCTGCGGGACGCCCTGCAGCCTGATCGAAGGGCTGCTGTTTGCAGCCCCGATCTCCTCCAATCTGTAACAGGAAAGAAATCATGCCCATCATACCGTTTATCGAGGAAAAAGCCGGCGAGATGCGGGCTGTTTTCGAGGATCTTCATCGCCATCCCGAAATTGGTTTTGAGGAAAAGCATGCCTCTGGTGTCGTGGCCGATCTCTTGAGGAAATGGGGCTTCGATGAGGTTCATACCGGCATTGCCGAAACCGGCGTTGTCGGAATCCTGAAGGGTAAAAAAGCTGGTAATCGCCGCATTGGTCTGCGCGCCGACATGGACGCCCTGCCCATCGAGGAAATTTCCGGTCTTCCCTATAGTTCGCAGAATCCGGGTCGCATGCATGCCTGCGGCCATGATGGCCACACGACCATGCTGCTTGGTGCCGCACAATATCTGGCGGCAACGCGCAATTTTGAAGGCACGGCAGTTTTCATTTTCCAGCCGGCCGAGGAAGGGCTTGGCGGAGCGCGGCGCATGATTGCCGAAGGGCTGTTTGAGCGTTTTCCCTGCGATGAAATCTATGGCATGCACAACCAGCCGCTTGGCACGCTTGGCAAGGCTTCGCTGCGCAAGGGGCCGGCCATGGCGGGGGCAAGCTTCTTCGACATCAAGCTGACCGGCAAGGGCAGCCATGCCGCCCAGCCGCATAATGCCCGTGACGTTCTGGTGATTGGCGCTGATCTCGTTGGTCAGTTGCAGACCATCGTGTCGCGCAATGTCCCGGCCACACAGGCCTGTGTTGTATCCTGCACGCAGTTCCACACCGGCAGCGCCTATAATATCGTGCCGGAAGTTGCGACCATCACCGGCACGATCCGCTATTTCGACCAGAAGGTCTGTGACCTTGCCGAACAGCGTCTGCGTGAGATCTGCGCCGGTGTCGCGTTGGGCTATGGCATTACGGTCGATGTCGATATCCGCAATGTGTTTGACGTGCTGCGCAACGACCATGAACTTTCGGACGCCTATATTGCGGCCGCTCGCGATATTCTGGGCGAAGAAAACGTGACCGATGACTGCCCGACCTTCATGGGCAGCGAGGATTTTGCTGACATGCTCGCCCGCGTGCCCGGCGCCTATATCAATGTGCAGCATGGCGGCAAGGCTGCCCTGCACAATCCTGCCTTTACGCTTGATCCCGCAACGCTGCCAATAGGCGCGTCCATCTATGCCCGGATCGTTGAAACCCGTTTGCCCCTGGACAAGGAACTTGCAGCATGAGTGCACATGATTTGCCGTTTGATCTTGAAGACATGATTGCGCGTCTGCGCCCATGGATCGAAACCGAAAGCCCAACCTTTGATGCGGCTGCCGTCAACCGCATGGTTGAGCTTGCGGCCTATGATTTTGCCGCTGCAGGTGCCACGGTCGAGTTCATTCCTGGCCGCGATGGCTTTGGCGGGTCGCTGCGCGCCCGTTTCCCGCATGCCGATCAGGGCAAACCGGGTATTCTGGTCTCAGGCCATCTTGATACGGTACATCTGATTGGCGTTCTCAATGTCAATCCGTTCCGCCGCGAGGATGGCAAGATCTATGGCCCCGGCATTCAGGACATGAAAGGCGGCAATTTCGTTGCCCTTGAAGCAATGCGCCAGATCATCCGTCATGGCCTGACGACAAAGCTGCCGGTAACCTTCCTGCTGACGCCGGATGAGGAAGTTGGTACGCCTTCCACCCGTGGGCTGATCGAGCAGGAAGCGCTCAAGAACAAATATGTGCTGGTGCCGGAACCGGCGCGGCGTGATGGTGGTGCGGTTGTCGGGCGCTATGCCATTGCACGCTTCAACCTGGAGACGGTTGGCCGGCCAAGTCATGCCGGCTGGCTGCTCAAGGAGGGCCGTTCTGCCATTCGCCGCATGGCGGAAAAGATTCTTGAGATCGAGGCCCTGACCACGGATGACTGCACCTTCTCTGTTGGGGTCATTCAGGCCGGGCAATGGGTCAACTGCGTCTCATCGAACTGCAAGGCTGAAGTGCTCAGCATGGCAAAGACCCAGAAGGATCTGGAAGAAGGCGTCGCCCGCATCATGGCGCTGGCCGACACCAAGGACGATGTGGAATTCATCGTCACGCGCGGTGTGACCCGCCCGGTCTGGGAACATGGCCAGCCGCAGGACATGGCGCTTTTCGATTTTGCCAATGAGATTGCCAAGAAGATCGGCTTTACCATGACCGCCCAGAGTTCCGGCGGCGGTTCTGACGGCAATTTCACCGGCGCGCTTGGCGTGCCAACGCTCGACTCCATCGGGGTGCGTGGCGAAGGCCTGCATACGCTGGGCGAACATATCTTCGAGGACAGCCTGATCGAGCGGGCGCGTCTTCATGCGGGTCTGTTTGCAGAATTGAGCTGAGCAGTAGCAGGACAAGAGGAAGCCGGTTTTCCGTCCGGCACTGAGAAAACCAACATGTCAGAGCAATTCGGGTTTTGCGAAAACGCTGAATTGCCTGAACGGACAGGTATAGTCATGCGCGAAAAGAAGCAGCTTGCAGCCTACAAGGTTCCAGGTCTGAAACAGGATGTCACAATCTCAATTGACCGGTGGGGGGTGCCCCATATCCGGGCCAACAATCTGCATGACCTTTTCTTCGCGCAAGGCTGGAATGCGGCGCGGGACCGGCTGTGGCAGATCGATATTGCGCGCAAGCGTGGTCTTGGTCTGCTTTCGGCCGATTTTGGCCCCGGCTATCTTGAACAGGACAGGGCAGCGCGGCTCTTTCTTTATCGCGGCGACATGGCGGCGGAATGGAAGGCCTATGGGCCGGACTCGGAAGAAATCTGTACGGCCTTTGCCGAAGGCATCAATGCCTATATTGATGCCTGCGATGCAGGTGTAATGACACTTCCGCCAGAATTTGCGCTGCTTGGCCATCGGCCCGACCGATGGAAGGCGGAAGATGTAGTGCGCGTGCGCACCCATTCGCTCACACGCAATGCAACATCCGAACTGCTGCGGGCAAAGGTGATGGCCGCAGCCGGAAACGAATTGGGCGCAAGGCTCGATCAGTTGCGCAAGCAATTGTCACACGGTGTTGTGCCGACACCGGTTGACGGATTTGATCCGACGATCATGACGGATCGGGTCTTGCGTGATTTCAATCTTGCCGTCAGCCCGGTCACCTTTTCCAGAGAGAGGCTTGCAGCAAGCCTTGAAGAGGCCGCGTTCTGGACAGTGGTGACGCCATCTGGCGAAATCGTCCGCGCTTCTTTTGAAGAAGGTTCGAATAATTGGGCGATCTCGGCTGAAAAGACCGCGACAGGCCGCCCGATTCTGGCGCTTGATCCGCATCGCACCCATGTTCTGCCCTCCATCCGTTATGTCGTGCATCTGACCATGCCGGGGCTTGATGTGATCGGTGCGGGCGAGCCGATGGTGCCGGGTATCTCCATGGGCCATAACGGCACGGCTGCCTTTGGCCTCACCATTTTCGGCGCGGATCAGGAAGACATCCATGTCTATGAGACACATGCCGAGGACCCTGATCTTTATGCCTATCAGGGTGGCTGGGAAAGAGTGACGAAAATGACCGAGACCATTCCGGTCAAGGGCTGTCCAGACCAGAGCGTCACGCTTGAATTTACCCGCCATGGCCCGCTGCTCTATCGGGATAGACAGAACAATCGCGCATTTGCGCTTCGCACCGTCTGGCTGGATGCAGGCATGGCTCCCTACATGGCAAGCCTCTTGGTCATGAAGGCAAGGACTTATGATGAATATGCGGATGCGCTGCGTGGCTGGGGCTGCCCGTCGGTCAATCATATCTATGCCGACATATCCAATACGATTGCATGGAAGCCTTCCGGTGCTTCGCCGATCCGGCCAAACTGGGATGGGCTTTTGCCAGTGCCGGGTGATGGGCGCTATGAATGGGAAGGCTATCTTGCGCCGGATCAGGCCCCATTCGAGGTCAATCCGAAACGCGGCTTCATTGCCACCGCCAATGCGATGAACATTCCCAATGACTGGGCGGCCAATAATCCGGCAATCGGCTATGAGTGGCTCGACAAGAGCCGGCATGACACGCTGCATCGCGAACTGGCGCGTGAACAGCCGATTACGTTGCAGGATTGTGTGCGGCTGCAATGTTCGACTTTCTCGCCCATTGCCGCGCGCGCGCTTGCATGCCTGAAGGCCATTCCGGCCGTGACGGAGAAGTCCGTAATCTGGCCATTGCTTGCAGACTGGGATGGCGATCTTGCGGCAGATTCCGCCCCTGCAGCCCTGTTTGAGGTCTGGATCAGCAAATATCTTGGCCCCCTTGTTGCGCGTCATGAAGGGGCAGAGCCATCCCTCATTCCCATGCTGATGCCGTTTGATTCACCAAGCCTTGTGGAATGGCTGGAAAGGCAGGCCGGGAATGCGCAGATCCAAGCCGATCTGGCAACTAGCCTGGAAGAGGCCTTTGGTGAATGCCGGGCGTTGATGGGCGAAAGTGTGAATGACTGGTCATGGGGCCGCATCCATCAGCTCAAACTCACCCATCCCTTGCAAGGCTTTACCGATGAGGCGTGGTCGATTGAACCTCTGGCGCTGGGGGGCAGCAGTTCAACGCTGAACTATGCCAATTACCGGCTCAATGATTATTCCGTCCTGGCCGGACCATCGGTACGCATGGTGATTGATGTGGGTGAATGGGACAACAGCCTCTTTGTCAACAATCCGGGCCAGTCGGGCATGCCGGGCGCTTCCCATTACCGGGATCTGCTTGAACACTGGCGCAATGGCACACATTGCCCGCTGGTCTATTCGGCTGAAGCTGTGCAGACGGCAACCGTAAGCATGCTTGTGCTGGAGGCAGGTTCGGGTTGAAAGCAGGCCCGACTGGGCAGTCTGTGACAGCCATCAAAAGACAGGCCTAGCCGCATCAGCGAATGCCAACGCGTGCAAGCAGACTTTCGACCAGTGCCTGATTGCTGCTGATGACAGGTTTCATCAGTGCGGCTTCAAGCTGTGGAATCGCTTCAAGCGTGCGCAGATTACCACAACTCAAGAACAAGACATCGGCATCCGGTACCTTGTGCATGGTCTCAAGGCCAAGCGCTATGATCTGGTGTGGCGGAACTTTTGCAATTTCAATCGTGTCTGCAATATGCAGGCTTTGTTCTGTCAGGACCTGGAACCCAAGCGACTGCATGAAATCGATTTCGCGCTGGGCAATATCGCTCGTATAGGGGGTTACCATGGCAAGCTTGCGCGCGCCAAGACGGTTCAGCGCCTCCAGCACGGCCTCAATCATGGTGACAACTTCAATGCCGGTTTCCTGCTGCAGGTTGCGGGCAAGGGCGCGGTCATAGTCCATGCCTTCAATGAAGGTCTGTGACGTGCAACCATAGCCGATGACATCAACACGCGCGGTTGCCAGCATTTGTGCGGCGGTGAGGGCATGTCTGCCCATCTGTTTGAGTTCCGCCATGGTGACATTGCCAAGCGGCATGCGCGCGATGTGATAGGCAACGCCACGTGGCATCATGCGCGGCCATTCATGTTCCGGCGTCCAGCCGGAGGAGGGTATGATCAGGCCAAGGCGCGCGCGGGTGCCGAATTCATCGTCAAGCAGCCATTCAGGGCAGGGACGTTCAGGTGATTTGTCCATGACTGTTCTCTCAGTTGGGCAGTTCCAGGGAAAGCAGAAGCGGTTTTCGCTTGGAACCAAGGAAAAACAATAGGTTAGAGCAATTCAGCTTTTCCGCGAAAATCTGGATTGTTCTCGGGAACTTCAAAGTGACCGCGCCTGAAGTTGTTCCAGGAAAGCGGAAGCGGTTTTCCGTCCGGAACCGCGAACAACAATAAGTTGGAGCATGTCTCCCAAAGGCGGGAACAGGTTTCGGGAGAGCTCATGCGCTGAAACCAATCGCCGGAGTTTCATATTGGTTTCTGCCATGAGCCATGCTCCGGCGCGGCCACTTTCCCCTCCCTCAACTCAACAGGCGCGGCAGGAAGAGCACAAAAGCCGGGAAGAACAGCACCACGCCGATGCGAACGATGTCGGCGCACCAGAAGGGGATGACACCCTTGAAGATCGTGCCGATCGGAATATGTGGTGCTACGGCGCGCAGCACGAAGCAGTTCATGCCAACCGGAGGAGTCAGAAGGCTGATTTCGATCAGGATCACCACCAGAATGCCGAACCAGATCAGGTCATAACCAAGACCGGCAATGACGGGGAAAAGCACCGGCACGGTCAGAAGCATCATCGACATGCTTTCCAGGACGCAGCCGAGGACCAGATAGATCAGCACGATAATGGCAAGAACGGCCCAGCCGGGGATATCCTTGTCGGTAACCAGCGCGAGAAGATCATTGGGCAGGCCGGCACGGTTGATGAAATTGGCAAAGATCATTGCCGTCAGCACGATCAGGAACAGGGCTGCCGTGGTGCGCACGGTTTCGGTGACGATTTCGATGACGAGCCTGACCGTGAGCGAGCGCAAGCACAGCGAGATGATGAAAGCGCCCAGGGCGCCAATACCGGCTGCTTCCGTCGGCGTGAAGACGCCGGAATAAATCCCGCCCATGACAATGACGAACAGGAGCAGCGTTGGCCAGACAGAGCGCAGTACGGCCAGTCGTTCAGACCATGGCAGGCGCGGTGCTGCCGGGCCATCTTCCGGGCGCCTTTTGACGACATAAATGACCGAGCAGACATAAAGCAGAATGCCGAGAATGCCGGGGAAAAGTCCGGCGGCAAACAGCCCCTGCACCGATGTTTCCGTCAACATGCCATAGATGACCAGCATGACCGATGGCGGGATCAGGATGCCAAGCGTGCCGCCTGCCGCAACAGAGGCAGAGGAAAGCGCGGGACTATAGCCATAGCGCTCCATCTGCGGGATGGCGACACGGCCCATGGTGGCAACGGTTGCAAGAGACGAACCGCAAATGGCAGAAAAGGCGCCGGAGGCAACGACCGTGGCCATGGCCTGACCGCCTCTATAGTGACCCATCAGGCCATTGGTGGCACGAAACAGCGATTCAGACAGGCCGGAACGGGCCACGAAATTGCCCATCAGGACAAAGAGGGGGATAACCGTCAGGGCATAATCCATTCCACCATCGATCAGGCGGCGCGCGCCCATGAGGATGGAGGAATCAAGCTTGCCGGTAATGGCATAAAAGCCGCCCACGCCGACCAGCCCCATGGCAAAGGCCAGAGGCAGGCGCAACAATAGCAGGGCCAGCAGGACAACCAGTCCGATAAGGGCTGCGGTCATTGATTGTCACCATTTTTGAAAGATCTGCGTGTCAGGTAGATGTTGATCGCGCGTGCCAGTGCAGCCAACGCGGATAGCGCCATCATGGCCGTCATGAAGAGCTGAACATAACCTGTGGGAATTGCGAGAAAGTCGGTGCGGTCGTCCCATTGCAGGGCGCGCTGCGCCAGCGACCAGAGTTTGGGCAGCATGATGAGGATCAGAATGGCACAGATGATTTCAATCACGATCTGATGCACCCAGCCATAGCCGCGGCCGATCCATGGCAGCAGGTCAACGGCGATATTTTCGCCGCGATAGGTAAGATAGGGCAGTGCGGCAAAGATGCTGATCGCCATCATCACCTGCATCAGCTCAACCGAGCCGCGAATGGACTGGCCAAGAAAATAACGCCCGAACACATCCACGCCGGTGAGGATCATCATCAGGAAAACGACGATACCGGCAAACAGTTCGAGCCTGGACAGGATCCAGCCCACTGGCCCCAAGGCCTGGGCGGCACTGGATGCCGCCCCGGTTTCAGGAAAGGAACCAGCCATCTGGATCACTCCGCAGCCGCAATGGTGACGCGCTCGCCATTTCTTGCGGCTTCAATATCCGCATCGAAGGCGGCAATGGCTGCCTTGGCATCAATGCCGGCATTGGCAGCCGTGGTTTCCCATTTGCCACGAAGCTCTGAGAAGATCTTTTTCAGGGTTTCCTGGTCCTCTGCCGACAGTTCGGTATTCTTGCCGCCATTGGCGACGAAATAGTCCATGCCTGCCTTGTCGGAACCATCCATGACCGCGCCAAACAGGCGGGAGAGCTTTTCGCCGGTGACCGATTCAATCGCTTTCTGGTCTTCTGGCGAAATTTCATCCCATTTGTCCGGATTCATGATGATGGCGAAACTGCCGCGGTAAAAACCGGCCGGATTGATCAGGCCATAATGGGTCACTTCACCAAGGCGGAAGGCCTGGACTCCGTCAAAGGGCTGCAGGGCGCCATCGATGACCCCTTGCGAGGCGGCTTCATAAAGCTGGTTCGGCGGCAAGGCAGCACTGACAATACCGAGCCGGTCGACGACATCGCTCATGACGCCACCGCCAACGCGCAGGCGCTTGGACTTGAGGGAAGCAAGATCATCAGCCTTTGCATTGGTAAAGATCTGGCCTGGCCCATGCACGCCGATGCCCAGCACGCGCAGGCCGCGATGCTCATTGGCCTTGGCCAGATAGTTTTCATGCAGGTTCCAGTATGCGGCCGAAATGGTTTCGGAATCGGCATTGGACGATGGGATTTCTGAAATCTGCGTCAGGACAAAGCGGCCTGGCATATGGCCGTGGAAAATCCATGCCATATCGGCAACGCCGTCATTGACCAGATCCATCTGGGCAGCCGGCGGACCAAGATCATGCACGACCTTCAACGTCACGCGATCATCGGTCGCCTTTTCAATCCAGCTTGAGAGAATTGGCCAGAGTTTTGAATTGACCGGATGGTTCGGCCCGCCCCAGGTCGAGACGGTGATTTCGGTCTCGGCAGAAAGTGCCGGGCCTGCTGCCAGCCCCAGGCCGATCGCACAGGCAAACAGCATGCCCCTTGCTTGTTCGAGGATAGACAGCCCCTTGAATTTACCCATGTTTTCCTCCCAGTTATGGCTCTCGCCCGAGCCTAGTTTGTCCCGGCTGCCGCGCGCAGGCTGCGCATCTCCTCATTTGCCAGCCTGCCGCGTTCAATGCCGGAAATGAGATCCATTTCCGCAACAGTGTTGAACAGATGTTTGGTAAGCCGCAGTGCGCCGCGATAATGTCCGGCCACCGTTTCTGCCAGTTCGCGCACGCCCTGTTCGAATGATGCATCATCATGAAGGCGATTGATCATGCCGAGCTGCAGCGCTTCCCGTGCTGATATGCGCCGGCCGGTCAGAACGAGATCCATCGCCGCCTTGCGGCCAATCTGGCGGGTAAGATTGGCCATGACGACAGCGGCGACAAGATGATGTCTGATTTCGGGATAGCCGAAGCTTGCACCTTCATGCGCGACCACCAGATCGCAGCCAAGAGCCAGACCGCAGCCGCCGCCAAGCGCATGGCCATGAACAGCGGCGATGACGGGCGTCTGCATTCTGGCCAGCGTGGTGTGAATACCGGCACTCAGACCCGCGCGGTCCCTGACATTGGCGCGCTGTTCCGGCGTTAGATGCTTGAACTCATTGGTATCCGCGCCAGCACAGAAACTGCGCCCAGCGCCACATATGACTACGACATTGACGCTCTCATCATGATCTGCCTGCTGCAGGGCATCAATCAGGGCGCGGCACAGGGCGCTGTCCATCGCATTGTGCACCTCTGGACGGTTGAGCGTCAGCGTCAGGATCTTGCCGGACTGGCTTGAAAGCAGGACAGGCTCAGTCATGATCATTGTCCTGATAAAGGTCAAAAATCGGGTTTTCGTCTTCGCCCTGCAGTTTCCAGACAAAGTGGAAACCGTCATCCCTTGGTCTTGCCAGCATCAGATGGCGGCGTTCCTCTGGTACGCTGTTCCAGATCGGATCTGCGGCGAGTTCCGGTGTGCCGGGCATGAAGATCTTGGTGGCAAGCGGTTGCGCCAGTCCGCGCGTGACCAGAATGACGTTGATCTGTGGCGCCAGAACAGTTCCGTCACCCAGCCTGCGCGGCTCTGGCCAGATCATCGTCGTGCTGATCTTGCCGGCAAGGGTGCGAACACGACAGGCCTGTGTGGCGTCCCAGAGTTCAACCCAGGCGCCATAATCCAGATGGTTGCCCTCACCATCGAAGATGTCGATCGAAAGATGCAATGGCCGCTTGCCTTCCGGCACCGGAACCTCGGTAATCCCCTTGGGAAGCATGGCAAAGCCAAACAGCGGGCCACAGGTCTGGGTCGGGGTGTAGACAGTATCTTCGCTCATTCGAAATAGGTTCCTCTTGGCCCGCGCAGGCGAATGTCAAACCGGTAGGCAAGCGCTGATGGATTGCGCGGCAACAATGCATTGGCGTCGCTGCGCGCTGGCGGATCTACAAGCACGCCCGAACCATCAAGTGTCGGCCTTGTGCGAGGGGGGCCAAAACTTTCCGAAATGGTGTTGTCGATATCGAGCTTGGCTATAAGCGCATCGCGTCCAAGCGGGCAGGTGATCGAATTGATCAGGCGGTCATGCTTGATCAGCGCGTCGCCTTCGAAAAACATCTGGGTGATGAGGCGCGACGAGGCGCTTGAGCCAAAAATGGAAAAATGAATGTGTGAGGCGCGCCATGCGCGACCGCCATCACGGAACATCGCCGGATAGGGGCCCGGCCGGATCGTGATAAAGCGGTAATAGCCATTGTGGTCGGTCAGACAGCGTCCTGCGCCAAAGAAATTCGGATCGAGTGGAAAGCCGGATTGATCCAGACTGTCGATATAGCCGCCTGCCGCATTGGCCTGCCAGATTTCCACCAGCGTATGACGTACGGGATTGCCATCGCTGTCGGTGATGCGGCCATGCACGATGATTTTCGTACCGATAGGCTCGCCATTGCCATGTGCTGTCAGATCGGCATCAAGCGGGCCAGGGCGGATCTGATCAAAAACCGGCCCTTCAAGCCAATGGAACCAGCCGCGATCAAGATGTACCGGTGGCTTGACCGGCACGCGCAGCAAGCTGACCGCAGAAGAACTGTCCGCCAGAGGCGGGTTGACGTTTCTGATCATTCTTCCTCCCTCGAATGCTCCCGCATGGAAAGGCTGACCTTTCACATTCGGTGAAACTCGTTGCTAGCCTCACCGAAGGGGGCGAAATTGCACATGCAATAAAATGAAATTCTCTTGGACTTTTTTTAACAAAAGGACGCATAAGCCAAGGATGTGCGAAATTCTGCTCCGCACATCATGTGTTCTGTTAAATGAAATTATTGTAGGTGCAGGTTCAATGGCGCGTGCCAGGTATCAGATGTCCAGCCATTTTCGTCATAGTCGGCCATGCACTGTTCCACCAGCGCTTCGCATTCGCGCATGATTCCGCTGCGTTCTGCGCCCTTGAGCACCTGCAGGCGCACTTCCTCTGGCGTGCCGGCATAGTTCAGCTCATAAAGCGCATGCCGGCCGCCAAATTCGGTGCCAGTCGCATCCCACAGCAGTTTCATGATCTTGATACGCTCCTTATGCGGCATATTGCCGGAACCGCGGACATAACGGGCGAGATAGCGGTCAATATCCGGATTGTGGAAATCTGTTGCGGCAGACGGCAGATAGATGAGGCCGGAGGCGACGGAGCGGCGGATCAGATCGATCACGCGCGGATAGGCATCCGACATGAAGGCGCGATAGCTGAGACCGGCTTCCTGATTGGGCAGGCAGACGCCGTTTTTCCAGCGCACCGGATTGCGCGCCATGGCGTCCGAAAAGGCCCAGAACTTGTGACGCAGCGCAACCACTTCGCCCAGCATGGCCTGATTGCCGCGGAAGGCGTCGCCACCTGTGGCGCGCAATGCCTTGGCAAGCAGTCCGGCAAGGAAATCAAGCTTCACCGCAAGGCGGGTGCAGCCCTGGAAACAATAACCATGCATGAAGCCGGAGGCAGGGTGGAAGGACAGGATTTTCTGTGCATCGCGCAGAACGAGAACGTCTTCCCACGGGACGAAAACATTATCGAGCACGAGAATTGCATCATTTTCATCAAAACGCGACGACAGCGGATAGTCAAAGGGCTGGCCGATCGAGTTTGCTGCCTGTTCATAGGAGACACGGCAGAACATTTTCACGCCCGGCGCATTCATCGGCACGATGAACATGACAGACAGTGATGGATCCTCGGTCACGGTGGCGGATGACTGGGCAAGGAAGTTATAATGGGTCAGCGCCGATGACGTTGCCACCACCTTGGCGCCGGTCACATAAATGCCCGCATCGGTTTCCTTGGTGATGTGCACGAACACGTCCTTGACCTGTTCGGCAGGTTTGTCGCGGTCAATCGGCGGGTTGACGATGGCGTGGTTCATGAACAGAACCGCTTCCTGCGCGCGCTTGTGCCATGCGCGGGCATTGTCGGCAAACTGGCCATACCAATCGGCATTGGCGCCAAGCGTGTTCATCAGTGCGGCCTTGTAATCTGCCGTGCGGCCCATCCAGCCATAGGACATGCGTGCCCATTCGGCAATGGCTCGCTGCTGGCCGACCAGATCCTCCACTGATCGCGCCGGGCGGAAGAATTTGTGCGTATAGCCACCTGACCCCGTATCCGTTTCACAAGTCAGAATGTCTTTCTTTGCCGGGTCATGCAGCGCGTCATAAAGGCGGGCCAGCGAGCGAACCGAATTGCGCATGGCCGGATGTGTCGTAACATCCTGAATTCGCTCACCATTTATATAGACTTCGCGGCCGTCACGCAGCGATTCGATATATTCCGCGCCGGTGAATGGGCGTTTTTTATCTGCACGAAAATCTTCAGCTCTCATTTTGGTATCCTCCTTCTGCACAAAAGAACTTTGAGGACAGCAAAAAGTAAGGTACATTCCGGAAAAGGAATTGGATTTTTTTTAAAATGCGCGAAGCTTTTCCTGCCTATGCGACTTATGGAGAGCCGGCCCGGCCGGTTGATCTGGATTTCATCCATGTCGACCGGGTGATGAACCACAAGGATTATCATGGCGGCAAGGCAACGCCGCATCTGCATCCGCATTTCGGCCAGCTGAGCCTATGGTTCAAAGGGGGCGGGCGCTATGAGATTGAAGGCAAGGCCTGGACCTTTGAGGCGCCCATGATGCATTTCGTTCCGGCCAATACGCTGCATGGTTTTGAGGTCGATCCGGCTACGACCGATTGCTGGGTGATTTCCATCGCCAATCATGCGCTGGCTGGCATGGCTGATCAGCTGCCGTTTGATCTGACACGCAGCCATTATGTGCTTAGCCATCAGGGCGATGAACATAGCTGGAAAATGGCGGAACAACTGTTTGAACTGGCCTATGCCGAATATTCGGTTGAACGGCAGGGGCGGATGCGTCTGGTTGGGTTGCTGACCAGATCCCTGTTTGAGATTTTTGGCCGCCTGCAGGCCGCCGGCAACACGATTGCAGCCCCGCGTCTGGTGCGCCTTGCGCTGGACTTTCAGGTTCTGGTCGATCAGCACTATGCGGAGGACTGGAAAATAGAGGATTATTGCCGCAAACTTGGCGTCACGCGCCATCAGCTTGCGCGCGCCTGTCAGGAATTGTGGCAGCAGGGCATTAAGGATGTGATTGACGCAACCCGCCTGCGGGTGGCGCAACGCATGCTGCACTATACGGTAAGCTCGGTTGAAGCCATTGCCTATGAAACGGGTTTTAATGATCCGGCTTATTTTTCGCGTTTCTTCCGCAAGATGACCGGACAGTCGCCTGCGGCATGGCGTCAGCAGGCAAGCCGCGCCTCTCAGCAGGGCGTATAGAGCAGTTCCAGGAAAAGTGGACACCGGTTTTCCGTCCGGAACTGCGAAGAACAACATGTTGGAGCAAACAGCGTTTTCGTGAAAATCTGAATTGCCCAAGACGAGCCTGTCTGCAGACAAAAAGACGGCGGATCAACCCTGACATGCTGATCCGCCAAAGCGTTGCAGAGGTAGGCGTGGGTCCTTGTCAGACCGCTTTTTTATAGGTTCGGTTGTGATAGAGCAGGCCGGGCTGTTCCGAGCGATCCTGCGTTTCAATCACGCGGCAGAAGATGAGATAATGCGTGCCCATTTCCTCAACGCGGTGTACTTCACAATCGAAAACCGCAAGGGCTTCCGGCAGGGTTGGGCAACCGCTTTTCAAGGGGGCCCAACCTTCGGTATGGACGAAGCGCTCCGGCATTGAGAGCTTGCCAATACCGGCAAAACGGCCGGCACATTCCGTCATTTCAGCATGTAGCGTATTGATGGCAAGATGCTTGTTCTGAAGCACGAGGCTTGCCGCGTAGCTGTTCTTGTTGAGGCAAACCAGTACGGTTGGTGGCTCGTCGGTAATCGCCGTGAAGGCGGTGATTGTTATACCGCCCTTGCCGGCCACGCCATCGGTGGTGATGACGTGAACCGGTGCGGGAACCGCGGCCATTGCGTTGCGAAAAGCCTGTTTCTGGTCTTGAACGTCAATGGCTGCCTGCATGTCAGTTCACCCAGTCTGAGCCAGTCCAGCCGTTTTCGTTGTAATCCGACAGGCATTGTTCGACGAGAGCCTGCATTTCGGCCATTGTGCCCGTGCGTTCGGCGAACTGAAGCTGGTGCAGACGTACATCTTCATGATTGCCGGAATAGTTGCGTTCATAAAGCTCGTGGCGTCCGCCGAATTCCGAACCGATTGCATCCCAGAGCAGTTTCATGACCTTGATGCGCTCGATATGGTCGATGCCGTAAGAGCCGCGAACATAACGCTGGAGATATTTGTCGATTTCTGGATTCTTGAAATCATTGGCCGAGGATGGGAGATAGATCAGGGCCGAGGCAATGATCTTCTCGATGATTTCCTTGATGCGGCCATAAGAGTCGCCGGCAAAGGTGCGGTAGCAGAGGGCGGCTTCGAGATTTGGCAGCTTTGCACCACCAACAAAGTCGACCGGCACATTGGCCATGGTGTTGGACAACGTCCAGATCAGGTTGCGATAGCCGACAATTTCGCCGAGCAGGGCTTGGTTGCCGCGGAACGTATCGGCACCCGTGGTGTGCAGGGCGCGGGCAGTGAGACCTGTCAGGAAGTCAAGCTTGACGGCAAGGCGCGTGCAGCCCTGGAAGCAATAGCCATTAAGGAAACCGGAGGTTGGCTGGAAACGCTTCAGACGTTCCGGATCACGATAGATCAGCACATTTTCCCAGGGAACGAATACATTATCCAGTACAAAGATCGCATCATTTTCGTCAAAGCGCGATGACAGCGGATAATCAAACGGCGTGCCGGCAAGATGGGCGATCTTTTCATAAGAGGTGCGGCAGAACAGTTTGCAGCCTGGTGCCGACATCGGCAGGATGAAGGAAACGGCCATGTCGGTATCATCGCTTGCGCCAGCGCCAGCCTGGCCGATGAAATTATAGTGGGTGAGGGCTGCCGAGGTGGCGACAACCTTTGCACCCGAAACATAGATGCCGTTTTCATCTTCCTTCTGGATGGTGATGAAGACGTCCCTGACGGATGCGACCGGCTGCGCACGGTCAACCGGCGGGTTGACGATGGCATGGTTCATGAACAGAACCGATTCCTGCGCGCGCTTGTACCAGGCGCGGGCATTGTCGGCGAAATCGCCATACCATTCGGCATTGACGCCCAGCGTGTTCATCAACGCGGCCTTGTAGTCTGGCGTGCGACCCATCCAGCCATAGGAAAGGCGCGACCATTCGGCAATGGCCTTCTGCTGCATCTGTAGATCTTCAATCGAGCGTGCAATGCGGAACGAACGGAACGTATAGCCGCCATTGCCGGTATCGGTCGGGCAGGTCAGAATGTCCTTTTTCGCCGGATCGTGCAGCGCATCATAAAGGCGCGCGATCGAACGGGCGGCGTTGCGGAAAGCAGGATGGGTGGTGATATCGTGGACGCGCTCACCATCAATATAGACTTCACGTCCATGCCGTAGGGTTTCCAGATATTCCTCGCCGGTGAATGGACGGGCCTTGTCGGCGCGAAAATCCTCCGGTTTCCGGAAATCGACATGCATCATGGGCAATTCCTCCTCAGTGCCTTTCGGCTATTCCATGTTGCATTTATCCTCTTTAATTCGCAGCTCTTCTATGCATTATCGGACGAAACTATTGGACTTTTCGTAGCAAATTGCGATTCTTCACATGGAAGAAATTTCAAGTTTCGGAATTTATGGCTCGGCCCTGCCGGAGTTTGATGCCGCCTTTCTGCATTATGAGCGGATTGAGGATCAGCTCCCCTTTCATGGCTGGAAGGCTGGCGCGCATCTCCATGAGGGACTTGACCAGTTTCTTTATTTCATTCGTGGCAGTGGACGGCTTATCCTTGATGGCGAGCAGCATGAATTCAAGGCACCAGTCCTGATGTTCATGCCAGCTGGAACGGTGCATGGTTTTGAATTTTCGCGTGATGTACGTGCGCCGATCATCACGGTCGCCAAACCCTTCATGGATGCAGCCATGATTGGCATGGATGCGGGGCTATTGTCTGTCCTGCGTCAGCCGCAACTGATCTATTTTGACAATGCGTTGCGTGAACGCAAGGAAATCGCCACCAGCTTCAAGATTGTTGCGCGGGAATATCCGGAAATGGCCGTTGGGCGTCAGATCGTGATGGCTTCTGCCCTGCGGCTGATGGTGACAACCATGGGCAGGATGGCAAGCCAGAAAAGCACGTCCGGCGATCTGGTGCAGGAGGAAATATTTGCCGCCTTCACGCGTGAACTGGAGGCGCATTTCAAGGCACAGCCAACGGTCGCCGATATGGCGAAGAAACTTGGTGTCACAGCGGCGCGGTTGACCGCGATATGCAGGGCGGCAAGCGAAAAAACACCGCAGGCGCTGTTACATGAACGGCTTTTGACCGAAGCAAAGAGAATGCTGCTTTATACCGCGCATCCGGCGACAACGATTTCCTATAGCCTGGGATTTCGTGAGCCGGCTTATTTCAGCCGCTTTTTCAAGCGCATGGCGCAGATGCCCCCGGGCGAATTTCGCGCAACCATGCGCGGCGGCATGCGCAAGCGCAAGAGAAGTGATGATGGCATATGATCCGGGGTGAAATTTGGCAGACAGCTGCCAAGCATCCAGGGGGAAATATCTTCCGATTCAAGAAACCGCCCGGATGCAACAACGCCGGGCATGATCACCCCCCCCCCCCGTTTTGACCGGGACCAAGACGAGGGGGCCAGGAAGCCCCCGGCCCAGCTGGCCGGGGGCGTGCGCTTTATTCTGCGAGGACGAATTTGCCGTTTTCGATTTTCAGCATGACCATGGCACCGGAATCTGGCGACTGGGCGGTAGAGCTGCCTTCCTTGAACTGCAGCTTGCCATTGGCGCCCGTGAAGCCAATCTTGCGCAGTGCCGCGGCAATGCTTTCACGGTCGGTCTTGCCGCCATTTTCGGTGATGGCCGCATCCAGGGCCTTGAAGGCGTCGAAGACATAACCATTCATGGCTGCGACCGGCTTGCCATATTTTGCTTCAAAGGCTTCGACATTGGCGATGTTGGCCTTGCGGATTTCATCATCTTCCGGCAGGCTCTTGGCAGCCATGATGGCGGTGCCCGCCACATAGCTGCCTTCGCCGGTGGCACCCGTCTGTTCAATGAATTGCGGGACGGCAACGCCATAGCTGTTGTAGATCGGCTTGTTGAATCCGATCTGCTTGGCATTTTTCATGATGATGGTCGGGCCGGGATTGACGCCCCAGACAAACATGACATCCGGGTCAGCCGAACGGATGCGCATGATTTGCGGTGTCATGTCGGCATCACGCGGGCCAAATTCTTCCGTTGCCACCAGTTCGACGCCTTCGGAATCAAGCAGCTGCTTGAGCACGTTCAACCCCGTTTGGCCGAAACCATCGGCTGAATAGAGGAAGGCGATCTTCTTCAGGCCCTGTTTCTTGGCCAGATCAATCATGGCCTTGGCGACCTGGCGATCTGACGGTACGACCGAAAACAGATATGGTGTGGCAGGTTCGGTCACGGCTTCCGTGCCGGCAAATGGCAATAGCGGCACTTTCAGTTCATTGGCGATTGGGCGGGCGGTCAGGGTTTCGCCGGTTACGGTCGGTCCCAGCACGACATCAACGCCATCGGTTTCGATCAGGCGGCGCATCTGCTGGCCGACAAGGGTGGTGTTGGATTCGGTATCATAGAATTGGACGCTGAACGGCTTTCCTCCAATGCCGCCCTTGGCCTTGTATTCTTCCACCATCAGGTCAGCCGCCTGCTTCATGGTGCCGCCAACAAAGGAAAGCGGGCCAGAGGTAGGCAGCAACAGGCCGATCTTGAGTTCGTCATCCGCGGCGCTGGCCATGCCGGACATTCCAAGAGACAGAACAGCGGCAACGCTCAGTGCCAGAAATTTGCGCTTGGTAATCAACTGGTTTCCTCCCGTAATGATGATTTGTCAGATGTCGAAGAAGACGCTTTCACCTTCGCCCTGAAGGCAGATGTCGAATTCATAATGGCGTTCATCAATACCGGGGCGCATCAAAAGCCGCGGGCGCATATCTTCCGGCACCAGCTGGACGACAGGATCAGAGTCGAATTCCTGGCTGTTGCCGGGTAGATAGGCACGCGTCATCAGATGCCGGACGAGGCCGCGGGCATGGATGAGAACGGTGAAATGCGGGGCTTGTGTTGCGCCATTGGCCAGCACTTCGGGCGCTGGTCGTTTCAGCAGGGCTTCATAACGGCCGGCATGGGTGCGCACGCGAACTGCCTGTCCTGCGGCAAAAATTTCGATGAAGGCTTCATAACCAAGATCAGCCTTGCTGTCGCGAATTTCACCCGACAGGAAAATGGCATTGGGATCAGAGGCTTCCGTGCTGCGGTTGAGGCCGTCATGCATGATGCCAAAGCCGAACAGCGGGCCGCATGTGTGCGATGGGGTGATAACGGTTTTTGTCATAGTTCTTTATTTTCGAAGACGGTGGCACGTGGGCCGCGCAGAACAATGTCAAAGCGATAGGCCTGATAGGACGGATTACGCGACTGAAGCCGTGCTTCATCCGTACGGACGGGCGGATAAACCAGCTTTCCGGCCGTATCAGGGGTCGGTACATGGCGTGGCGGCCCGAAGGACAGTGACAGCGATTTTTCCAGATCGAGCTTTGCAATCAGCGAATCGCGCGCGCGTTCGGTCGGGATGGCAAGTGACATCCGGTCCTGCTTGAGCAGCGGATCGCCTTCGAAATACATCTGCGTGATGAGACGTGAGCCATAGCCTTCGCCAAACAACGAAAAATGAATATGGGCAGCGCGCCAGCCCTGGTCGCCTGAGGCATAGAATGCCGGATAGGGCCCCGGACGGATGGTAATGAAGCTGTAATTGCCGTCATGATCGGTGAGGCAGCGGCCAGCGCCGATAAAATTCGGATCAAGCGGAAAGCCGGTCACGTCGAGACTGTCGACATAACCGCCAGCTGCATTGGCCTGCCAGATTTCAACCAGCTTGTTGCGCACCGGATTGCCATCGCTGTCGGTCACGCGGCCAAAGACCATGATGCGTGAGCCAATCGGTTCGTCTCGACCATGGCTGGTCAGGTCACGGTCGCGTTCGGTGCACTTGATCTGGTCAAAGCATGGGCCTTCGACATTATGAAACCAACCCTTCGGCAGAAGCACGCGTGGGCGGATCGGCGCTCGTTGCATGGTGATGGCATAGGTTGGATCATATGCTGGTGGATCATAGGTGCCATATTCAGTCATGCTGGTTTCTTTCAACTCTTGTTAATGTGTCAGAGATGCTCCGGAATAAGCAGGGCTGTTTCGGCGGTGCTTGTCTGACGCAATGAAATGGCTGCTTGCAGAGCCGCATCGAGGCTCTGATGTGGAAGGAGATTAACGCCGCGCCCGATTTCACCATTGAGCGGTGACAGCATCGGATTGTCGCCAGTGCGTTCGAGAATGATGGCCTGCGCCGTGGTCAGGCTGGATGGCAAGGTGCCGCCATAGGAATCGACAAAAATGCCGCGCAGAAAATTCTGTTCCCTCGCTTCTTCCCAGCGCACGGCAGCCCATTGACTGAGTTCGGGCAGATTGTCCGTTTCGTACAGCGCAATGATGGTGTTCACCACGCCAATTTCGACAAAGAAATAGGCAACCAGACCGGAAGGCTTGGGTGCCGCCTTGATCAGTGCGCGACAATCGGGAACGCGACCAGGCTTGATGGAAAAGGTTACAAATTGAACGGTCATGACGGCCTCAGCGAATGGTCGAAAAAGGCGCGGGGACAGCAAGCTCGCTTGCCATGACACGATTTCGCCCAGCGCCCCCCTTTGGCGGCCATTTGCCGGTTGCAATGGCCTGATTGCGCACGGCAATCCGCTCCGCGAGATCCTTGTAAGGGTAGATATGCACAAGGCGCGGCGTCAGCCCGTTGACTGAATGCATGACAGCAGTGATCGGACGGATGGAAAGGCGCACATCCAGCACATCCGCCCAGCCCTTTTCTGCAAGTTTCAGCGCATCCGATGGCTGAAGCTCGTAGCTTCTGATCTCGTAAATGGCGCCATGCTCGCCTTCCGTAATGCCGGGAAGAGCATCCAACGTACGGAAAACACTGGTAGAAATGTCTTCGCAGAAAGGTGCTGGTGCAAACAGACCTTCACCCGCCAACAGGTCTTCGCGGCGTGATTCCAGGCTCTGCCCTGCGGCTTCCGTGAGAAGATAAATGCGGTGATCGTTGCCGAGAACAGATGACCAGACACCGAAAATACCACTTTGCGGCTTCAGCCTTTCCAGTGTATTCAGGACATCATTTCCCGCCCCCGGTTTGACCCGGTATGTAGTCCATTCGACGATCAATAATTCCTCCCAGTGCAACAATATTCCGCCCAATGGAATTTTATGCGCAGTTTTTCATCGAGGTCAATGCCGTTCTGCTGTAAATTTCAGCATAATTCCATTTTTCTGCATTTTCCGTTGGGGAATTAAAAAATTCTTGCTGTCAGCACGGCATTCTGTATAACAGAACTATGAGGAAGCTATCAGGGAGGCCATCTTGCTGATTTTCAATCGGCAGGTCGCGTAGACCATGTCCTATTTTTTTCAGATCATCATAAGCGGTATTCTGGTGGGCAGCATTTATGCAATGGCGGCCCTGGGCTTTACAATCGTTTTCAATGCCACTCGCGTGATCAATTTCGCCAATGGTGAATTTCTGGTCATAGGCGGTCTGGCGACTGCGGTTCTGGCTGTTGGCGGCATGGGCGCGTGGCCGGTCTGGCTGGCCGTTGCGGTTGCCATGCTTGCCACCACGGTGGTTGGTGCGGCCATGCAGCTGCTGGCCATCAATCATGCGCGCAGCAAGGATCCGCATATGCTGGTGATTTTGACCATCGGCATCACGTTGATGCTGCGTGGCGCATGTTCGCTGATTTTCGGGCGTGACGTGCTGTTCATGCAGGATTTCGGCCTGTTTCAGCCCATGCTCATTGGCTCAGTCTATATTCCGTCGCAGGGAATCTGGATCGTGCTTTCGCTGATTGCGGTCAGTCTTGCCCTGTGGTTCATGTTCACCCATACGGTCACCGGACGCGCCATGCAGGCAGCGGCGATGGAGCCGCGTGCGGCTGGCCTGTGCGGCATTGAAGTGCGCACAATGTCCCTGCTGGCATTTGCCATTGCGGGTGCGATTGGCGGTCTTGCTGGCGCGCTGATGTCGCCGATTGCACCACCATTCTATGAAAATGGCGTGGTTCTGGGGCTTAAAGGTTTTTCGGCATCCATTGTCGGCGGTCTCGGCAATCCGGTTGGTGCCGTCATTGGTGGTCTTCTCATTGGAATTATTGAAAGTGCATCGGCTGGATATGGCCTGTCCGGATACAAGGATGCAGTATCTTTCCTGATCCTTGTCGCCATCCTGATCGCATGCCCTTCCGGCCTGCTTGGCCGCACCTCATCGGCGAGAGTGTAATATGAGTTCTCCATCTTCTTCCGCGAAGGGCGACTTCATCGGCATGGGTGTGCTGGTGGTTGGCCTGATTGCAGCAGATCTGCTGCTTGGATCGCATTTCTATCGCGGTCTGGCCCTGCAGATCATGATCTTTTCCATCGCTTCCGTCGGGCTGACCCTGCTGGTTGGCTTTACCGGGCAGATTTCCATCGGGCAGAACGCCTTTGTGGCAATCGGCGCCTATATGCTGGCCAATGCCGTGCAGGCCCTGCATCTGCATCCGGTCATCGGCGTCATTCTCGGTACGTTGCTTTCGGCTTTGCTTGGCTTTCTCATCGCCCGCCCGATCCTGCGTCTGCAGGGCCATTATCTCGGCCTTGCAACACTTGCCATTGGTGCGGCAGCGCAGATCATTGCCAGTCAGTGGCGCGAGGTCACGGGTGGGCTTGACCCGGGCATTGTCGATCTTCCGGCACTTACCATCGGCTCGACCAATGTTCTGTTCTGGTTTGTCGGCCTTTGCCTGGTGATTGTCGTTGGGCTTGCCCTTTGCGTCGTCCACTCGCCGGTTGGCCGTGCACTTCAGACGATTCGCACCTCCGAAACCCTTGCTGCCGGCAATGGCATTCCGGTGGCGGCAACCAAGGCGGCGGTCTTTGCCTTTTCTGCTGGCACGGCTGGTCTTGCAGGTGGGCTTTACGCACTGTTCATGCGCTCCTTCAATGCAGGCTCCTTTGGTGTGATGATGTCGATCGAGCTTCTGATGATGGTCATGGTTGGCTCGCTTTCGACCATCTGGGGCGGTCTGTTTGGCGCAGCCCTTGTCATCCTTCTGCCGCAGGCGCTCGAGCATTTCGAAAATGCCAAGCTCTTCATCTATGGCACGATCATGACGCTGGTCGTGATGTTCATGCCGTCGGGACTGGCCAGTAGCGCCTTCCATCTGATCCAGCGCCTGTTTGGTCGTAAAGAGGAGGTGTCGCGATGAGCCTGCTCAGACTGACCCGAATTACCAAGCGCTATGGCGGACTTGCCGCCGTTGATGGCCTGTCCTTCACAGCGGAAGCCGGACATGTCACTTCGCTGATCGGGCCCAATGGTGCCGGCAAGACGACAGTCATCAATCTCATTACCGGCGTGCAGTCCTTGACGGATGGCCGGGTCGAGCTTGCGGGCGAGGATGTCTCGCGCATGGGTTCGCATGAGCGCGTCAAGCGCGGCATTACCCGTTCCTACCAGACACCGCAGATGGTGCGTGGTCTGACGGCGCTCGAAAATGTCGAGGTCGGGGCGGATATGCAGCACCGCATGAGCTTTGGCGCAGCCTTGCTTGCGCCATGGAAGATTGCAGCAGCAAACCGCCGTTCGCGCGAGGCCGCACGCGCGGCGCTGAAACGCGTGGGGCTTAAGGAAAGTCTCTGGAACATGGATGCAAGCGCGCTTGCCTATGGTGATCAGCGCAAAGTCGAGCTTGCGCGCGCCTTGACCCATGAGCCGAAGATCATCCTGCTTGATGAGCCGGCAGCCGGTCTCAATCCGCGCGAGACGGAAGAGCTTGGCATCTATCTCAAGGGTCTTTCCTCAGAAGGATTGGGCATTCTTCTGGTCGAGCATGACATGCCGCTGGTCATGGCCACCTCAGATCATGTGGTTGTTGTCTGCTTCGGCCAGAAGATTGCCGAAGGAACGCCGGACATCGTCCAGCGCGATCCCAAGGTGATTGAAGCCTATCTGGGCACAAGCGAAACCGGGGAGGCTATCCATGGCTGAATACCTGCTTGATGTACGCGGACTGCACTCCGGTTACGGTCGCGTTGAGGTTCTGCATGGCATCAATCTGCATGTCGGCAAGGGTGAGGTTGTTGCCGTCGTTGGCGCCAATGGTGCGGGCAAGTCGACCTTGATGAATGTGCTGTCCGGCATTGTTTCGGCCTGGTCGGGCGACATTCTGTGGGAAGGCCAGTCGATCAGGCGTCAGCGTGCTGCCAATGTGGCGCGGCTTGGCCTGCGGCAGGTGCCGGAAGGCCGGCGTGTGTTCATCGACCTGTCGGTTGAGGACAATCTGCGGCTTGGCGGCTATGGCCGCTCCAAGGCGGAAGTCAATCAAAGCCTTGAGACGATTTATGAACTGTTTCCGCGTCTGCGTGAACGACGCAGACAGATGGCAGGATCGCTGTCTGGCGGCGAACAGCAGATGGTGGCGATTGGCCGTGCCATTGCCGGCAAGCCGCGGCTTCTGATGCTGGACGAGCCGTCGATGGGGCTTGCGCCATTGGTTGTCGCCGAAATCTTCTGGCTGATCGGGGTCATGAAGGCAGAGCTTGATATGTCGATCCTGATTGTCGAGCAGAATGCGCGTGCTGCCCTGCGGCTTGCCGACCGCGCGCATGTCCTGTCGCTTGGAAAATCAATCATTGAAGGAACCGGCGCGGAGCTGATGAACGATCCGCGCGTTCAGCAGGCATTTTTGGGTGGCCACGGTGCGACCCAAGGGGGAGAAGCAGCAGAATGAGCATTTTATTGATTGAAGACCGTGGTCATGTCCGTCTGATGACGCTGAATCGTCCAGAGTCGATCAACTCGATCAATATGGCGCTTTATGCGCGGCTGATCGAGGCGCTGGAAGAAGCCGATGCCGACGAGAATGTGCGCGCCATCGTGCTGACGGGTGCGGGTCGCGGTTTCTGTTCGGGGGCGGATACACGCGAATTCGAGAATCTGACGCCGGAAAATGAAGGTCTGGTGGCAGAACGCGCCGAGCTCACCTACCGGCTGCATTATACCATTCCTCGTCTGAAGAAGACCGTGGTTGCAGCGGTTCATGGCTATGCTGTTGGTGGTGGCGCGGGGCTTGCGCAGGCTTGCGATATTGTGGTCGCAGGCGAAGACACCAGAATCGGCTATCCGGAAATCCGTCATGGTCTGGTTGCAGCGGTGGTCATGGCCAATCTGGTCAAGCAGATCGGCCAGAAGGCAGCCTATTCACTCGTGGCAGAGGGCCGCGTTGTCGATGCGCAGGAAGCCTGGCGTCTTGGCATGGTGACCCATGTCGTGCCGGAAGGCGAGCATCTCGCCAAGGCGCTCGAAATTGCCGAAAAGCTGGCAATACGTGTGCCGTCCGCCCTGCAGGCAACCAAACAGCTATTCAAGCGCGTCTGTGATGTGCCGCTGGCTGAAGGTCAGGACCTGGGCCGTCAGGCCAATGAGGCCATGCGCGCTTATCGCGCAGAGGCGATGAAGGCCTATGCCGGTTCGGTTATCAATGCCAAGACGGAGGTGACGGCCTGATGTCGAGCCGGCTTGAAATTCCTGATCCCAAAGAATTCTCGCACAAGCGTGAGGATCGTATCCGCATTCGCGACATCGACTTTCAGCGCCATGTCAACAATACGGTTTTTGCCGAATTCTTTGCCTCGGCCCGGCATGATTTCTTGACTGAATGCGTACGCGGTCATCTGGATGAAGATTCCAAAATGGTCGTGGCCGATACGCGCATCAATTTTGTCAATGAGATGCTTTACGGCGCGCCGGTTGAAACCTTCACCCGCATCAAATCGGTTGGCCGTACCTCGATCCAGCTTGAACAGGTCACCTGCCAGAATGGCCGCGTCGCTTCTGTTGCCATGACGACGATGGTGCATCGCGGGCCGGAAGGCGGCCGCCCATGGCCGGAAGTGGTGCGCGCTCTGGCGGCGCACTGAGCGGGAGGAGATTGGACAGTGACTGACGTGATTGAAAATCCGGCCGAGCAAAAGCTCGCCGCTGCAACTGCCTGGTGGAAAACTTCGATTGTCGACATCAAGCCCGGCATCATCAATTTCAACGGCTATCCGATTGAACAGCTGATCGGCAGGATCGGCTTTGTCGAGATGGTCTGGCACATGTTGCGCGGCGAATTGCCGACGCCATGGCAGGCGCGTCTGCTGGAAGCAGCCATGGTTGCTGCCGTTGACCACGGCCCGCAGGCGCCATCCATTTCCATCGCGCGCATGACGTCAACCTGCGGCGTTGGCATCAACAATGCCATGGCTTCCGGCATCAATGCGCTGGGCGACGTGCATGGCGGGGCAGGCCAGCAGTGCCTGCAACTTTATGACCGATTGCTTGCTGAAGGCGGAGCAGAAGATCCGGCAAAAGTGACGGAAAGCCTGCGCACAATCTTGAGTGAATCCAGGCTCATTCCGGGTTTTGGTCATCGTTTTCATCCGGTTGACCCAAGAAGCAAGCCGCTCATGGAGCTTATCCGTCAGGCAGCAGCAGAGGGGGCGGTTGCCGGCCGTCATCTGAAAGTGGCGCTTCAGGTTGAAGAGTCGCTGAAAGAGATCAAGGGCAAGCTCATTCCGATGAATATAGACGGTGCAACAGCTGCGATTTACGGCGAGCTTGGCTTTGACGGCGAGGAAGCACGCGGGCTTTTCATCCTGTCGCGTTCGGTCGGCATTCTTGCCCATGCGCGCGAGCAGATGCGCCAAGGCGGCCGCATCAAGGGGCCAATGCCAACCTCCATTCCTTACACCTATACCGGCAAGCCACGCCGTGATCTGGAACGATAAGATGACCGGGAGCGATACTATGAACAAGGGGCCATTGTCTGGCATCAGGGTCATTGATTTCGGCCATACGGTCATGGGGCCTTCCTGTTCCATGATCCTTGCCGATCTTGGTGCGGAAGTGATCAAGATCGAGCCATCACCGGGTGGTGACCCAACACGCATGCTCAAGGGTTTTGGTACCGGCTATTTCGGCTATTTCAACCGCAACAAGCGCTCGGTCGCATTGAATCTCAAGACGCCTGAAGGGCTGGAACTGGCCAAGAAAATGATCGCCGATGCCGATGTGCTGATTGAAAATTTCGGCCCAGGCACGATTGATCGCTTAGGTCTTGGCTGGGATGTGGTGCGCGAGATCAATCCGCGCCTGATCTTTGCTTCGCTCAAGGGCTTTTTCGACGGGCCTTATGGCAAGCGTGCTGCCCTTGATGAAATTGTCCAGATGATGACGGGACTTGCCTTCATGACTGGCCCTTCGGGCAGGCCGCTGCGCGCAGGCACATCGGTGATCGATATTGCCGGTGGCATGTTTGCAGTCATTGCCATTCAGGCTGCCCTTCGCGAACGCGACAGGACCGGCAAGGGGCAGCTCGTTGGTTCCTCGCTTTATGAATCGGCTGTTTTCCTGATGGGGCAGCATCTTTGCTATGCGGCACAGACGGATGGGCCCATTCCGCCAATGCCGGAGCGCGTTTCGGCTTGGGCGGTCTATGAAATCTTTGAGACGGGCGATGGTGGGCAGCTTTTTGTCGGCATCACGTCGGATGCGCATTGGCAGCGTTTCTGTGCGGAAGCAGGGCTCACCGAACTTGCCAATGATGAAAGCCTTGCGCGTAACAATCAGCGCATCGAGGCGCGTCCGCGCCTGATTCCGGCCTTGAAGGAATTCTTTGCCTCGATCACCCAGCCACACGCGGTTGAAATCTGCGAGGCTGCACGCATTCCATTTGCGGAAGTGCGCCGGCCGGAAGATTTGTTCGATGATCCGCATCTCAAAGCCACCAACGGCCTGCTGGAAGTGACCCTGCCCAATGGAGTCACCACGGCCCTGCCGCGCCTGCCAATCCGCATGGAGGGGCTTGAACCTTTCGCCACCAATCCGCCGGCCGTCGGCCAGGATACGCGCGAGATCCTGAGCGCCTATGGCCTTTCGGATGAAGCAATCGCCGATCTTGCATCACGTGGAATTCTGATTGCCCAATGATGGACAGAAATGCTTTTGCACGCCCCGTACCCGGTCTGGATGGTATCCGGGAAATCGATCTTGCGGCCTTGACGGCGCATTGGCCGGAGCTTGCCGAGGCACCCGTTGCCATTCTTCTTCTCGCGGAAATGCTGGCGCGGGGCGATAATGCGGAAGCCTCCATCACGGCACTGCTGAAGGGCGAGGAAGATGTCGCCTTTCGGCCAGCCCGCGTCTTGATGCAGGATTATGCCGGTCTGCCTGCCTTGCTTGATATTGCCGCCCTGCGCGGCGAAGTGGCAGAGGCCGGTGGTGATCCCAAGCGTATCCGTCTGTCGCGGCCTGTGCATCTGGTAATCGACCATTCGGTAATGACCAAGGCCACCGGACCGGGGGCAGAAGCGGCCAATCTGATGGACGAATATGCCAATAATGGCGAGCGTTTTCAGTTTCTGAAATGGGCTGAACAGGCCTTTGACGGCCTGACCATCGTGCCGCCCGGCATGGGTATCGTGCACCAGATGAATATGGAGCGCTTTACCGAGCCGGTGCGGATCTGGAATGGCTGGCTGATACCGGACAGTCTGGTTGGCACGGACAGCCACTCCACCATGTGCGGCGGTCTTGGCACACTTGGCTGGGGTGTCGGCGGGGTCGAGGCCACCGCAGTGCTGCTCGATCTGCCGGTTGCCATTCCCGCGCCTGTCGTTGTTGGCGTTCGCCTCACGGGCAAGGTCAATCCTGGCGTGCAGGCAACTGATCTGGCGCTGGTCTTGACGCGTTTCCTGCGCGAACGCGATGTGGTGGGACAGATCATCGAATTTTCCGGCGAAGGGCTGGCAAGCCTGTCGGTGGCCGACCGTGCAACCATTGCCAATATGGCACCCGAATATGGCGCAACTGCAAGCCTGTTTCCGTTCGATGGTGAGACGGCTAATTATCTCGAAGCGCAAGGCAAGGCGGAAGTGGCAGAGCGCCTGCGTGCCTATCTTCGCCGCCAGCCGATCCTGACGACCAGGCGCAAAATCCGCTATGCGCGCGAATTCGAGTTTGATCTGTCAAGCGTGCATCTTACCATTGCCGGGCCAAAACTGCCGCATCAGACAACGACACCATCTGAAATCGCGCAGAGTTTTGCGAAGGTTTCTGAACATGATGGCGTGCGTGACGGCGATATTGTCCTTGCCGCGATCACCTCCTGCACCATCACGGCCAATCCGCGCACCATGATTACGGCTGGTCTTTTGGCCAGGAAAGCCAATGCCTTGGGGTTGCGGGTGAAGGACAGCATCAAGGCGTCCTTCTCGCCCGGTTCACGCAAGGTTTCGGCCTATCTGGCCAAGCTTGGTCTGTTGTCGGAACTTGAAGCCGTTGGCTTTGGCATTGCCGGTTATGGCTGCATGACCTGTGTCGGCAATAGTGGCGAGATCGATCCGGCAATTGAAGGCGCCATCCGCGCGGGCGGTTTGCAGGTTTGTGCGGTTCTATCCGGCAACCGCAATTTTGAATCGCGCATTCATCCAGCCATTGAGCGCAATTATCTGATGTCGCCGGCAATGGTCGTCGCTTATGCTCTGTTGGGTTCGATGCGCGAAGACATTACCACAAGCCCGATTTCGCCAGACGGAATTACCCTTGCCGATATCTGGCCGGAAGAAGAAGCAGTTCAGGCGGCCATGGCAGAGGCGCAGGACAGCGTATTTGAGCCGGATGCGGCGCAACGTCATGCGCTTGCACTGTGGGAGAAGCTTGAAGGCAAGACCGGCCCGGTTTTCCCTTGGCCGGAAAACAGCAGCTTTTTCTGCAAGCCGGAACCGGGCTTTGTCAGGCCGCAAGGTCAGTTTATGCCGCTTGGCATGCCGCTTCTGGTGCTTGGCGATGCAATTACAACGGATCATATTTCGCCGGTTGGCCGGATTGCGCCCGATAGTCCTGCCGGCCAGCGACTTGCAGAAATGGGGCTGCAGCCAGAAGCCTTTGGCGCCTATGGCGCACGCCGCGGCAATCCGGAAATCATGCGCATGGGCACATTCGCCAATCCGCGTCTTGATAATGCGCTGGTGAAACAGCAAGGCTGGTTTACCCGATATATTCCGACAGATGAAATTCTGACGATTGATGCTGCGGCTTCACTCTATCGTCAGAACAATATTCCGACTGTCATTCTGGCGGGAAAGAATTATGGTATCGGTTCTGCACGTGACTGGGCAGCCAAGGGAACGGCAGCGCTGGGTGTGAGAGCGGTGATCGCGCAAAGTTTTGAGCGTATTCATCGCACCAATCTGGCACTGGTTGGCGTTTTGCCGTTGCAGGTGGAGTCCTGGCCGGAAGGGCTTGCGGATCACGATGTCTGCTTTCCGTTTGTGGCCGATGCGGTGCAGCCGGGGAGGAGCTTGTCGCTGGTTCTGATCAACCGGAAGAATGGAGAAAGGGTGGAAATTGTGGTGCGCTGCCGTCTGGATACGGATTTTGAGCGGGCGTGCTGGCTGGCAGGAGGCATGCAAAATCTCGCGCGTGATCGGCTGGGGGCATGACACCGCGCATCCCGAAAAGTGTGAAACGGTTTTCGGACAAGATGTGCGGGGAAATAAAGCGCATCCCGAAAAGCATGAAGCAATTTGGGTTGTGCATTGCGGTAAATCAGAACGCTGATTTCAATCAATTCGTCAGGTCGAGACGCATGCCGGGCAATGAGTTCTATTTTTTAGTGTTTTGGTGACAGGAATTTCGCTATGCAGAGCAATAAGGTGAATGTGGTGCGAAAGGAGCAGAATGTGAAAGGCGTTGAATCCGTTGATCGCGCATTGACAATTCTTGATGCCATGGCCCGTAAACGCGCCGCTATGACTCTGCATGAACTGTCTCTTGCCACCAATTTCTATAAGAGCACGATTCTCAGGCTGATCACGTCGCTCGAAAAATTCGGCTATATCCGCAAGCGTGAAGATGGTCGTTATGTTCTGGGCCCTGCCTGCGCAGCACTTGCGGGCGCGCAATCAGCTGCATTCGATCTGGCGGGATTGATGCGCGCGACAATCGAACGTCTGGCTGAAACCACGGGTGAAACGGTCAGTTTCTATATTCGTGATGGCAATGAGCGTGTCTGCGCGCAACGGCGCAATTCCACCCATTCCATCCGCCATCATGTCGAGGAAGGCCAGCGCATGCCGCTGGAAAAGCGAGGTTCTGCCAGCCAGGTTCTGCTGGCCTTTTCGGGCGATGATGGCCCAGGCATGGAGCGCGTGCGTCAGGAAGGCTATGCCATATCGCTGGGCGAGCGTGATCCGGACGCAGCCGGTATTGCTGTTCCCATTTTTGATGCCAAGGACCAGCTTCTGGGGGCGCTGACGGTTTCGGGGCTGCGTTCGCGCTTTACCTTTGAAGTGGTGGATCGGGTGCGCGATGAGCTGGTTGCTGCGCGCAAGGAGCTTGAGCGCAATCTAGGGCGTTCCGTAGAATAGAATTTAATAAATTTTCCTTGATAAAACCGCCGCAAGGGCGGTTTTTTATTGTCAATTTTTGTCATTTGTGTTCTGTTAAGCGCAATCAAGTATTATTAGACAGAACGGAAATCGAATGACAGCGCAAACCACGTGGAAAGGGCCGCTTGCTGGTCTGAAAGTTGTCGAGCTGGGCCAGAACCTTGCCGGGCCTTATGCCGCCGCGATTTTTGGCGAACTTGGCGCAGATGTCGTCAAGGTTGAGAAAAAGGGCGGCGATGATGCTCGCCAATGGGGCCCCCCTTTTGTCGAGGGCAAGTCAATCACCTTCCACATGATCAACCGCAACAAAAAGTCGGTGGAGCTTTCGCTGGATCGTCCGGCGGATCGCGAGGCTTTCCTCAATCTCATTCGTGAGGCGGATGTCTTTGTCCATAATCTGCGTCCTGGCGTTGCGGAAAAGCTCAATATTGGTGGCGAGGAAATGCTGAAGCTGAATCCGCGCCTGATCTATTGCGAACAGAGCGCCTTTGGCCATAAGGGGCCGATGCGGCTGAAGCCCGGTTACGAGCCCTTGTTGCAGGCCTTTGCCGGCCTCATCAGCATTAATGGCGATCCGAATGGCCCGCCGTCGCGCATTGGCCCTTCCGTTGTCGATCTTGGCACGGGCATGTGGTCGGTGATTGGCGCGCTGACGGCGCTCATTCAACGCAATCAGACCGGCAAGGGAGCGATTATTCGCAACTCGCTTTTCGAAACGGCGCTGTCCTGGGCGGCGCGTCATGCCGGCGACTATGGCGCGACGGGCAAGATTCCGCCGCGTGTTGGCACTGGGCACAATTCGCTGACACCCTATCAGGCCTTTGAGGCCAAGGATGGCCCGGTGGTGATTGCCGCTGGCAACGACCGGCTCTATGCCAAGCTCTGCCAGGTGCTGGGCCATGAGGAATGGATTACCGACCCACGCTTTGTCACCAATGCGGACCGCACTGCAAACCGCCCGGTTCTGGTTGGCATGATCGGCGAACTGATCCGTGAAAAGACCATGGCCGAATGGGTCGAGCTTCTGGAAGCGGTGGGTGTTCCCTGCGCGCCGATTCATTCCATCCCGCAGGTTCTGGAACATGAGCAGACCAAGGCAATGGGGCTGGTGCTTGATTCGCCACTTGAACAGCTGAAGCTTGTTGCCCTGCCATTCTCGATTGATGATTGGCGCCCGGGCTTTGGCACGGTGGCACCTGATCTGGGTGCGGATCAGGCCCAGCTGGCGCCCGGGACACTGGAACAGGGCAGGGCAGCAGAATGAGCAGTTTAACACAATCCATGGGAACCTCGACTGCCACCAGCGTGACAGTCAAGGGACAGAATCTGTGCGAAGATCTGATCGGCAAGAAGTCATTTGCAGAAATGCTTTATCTGCTGGTCACGAACCGTTTGCCGACTGCAGGACAGGCGGCAGCGCTTGAAGCCTGTCTTGTCGCACTGATGGAACATGGCTGGACGCCGACCTCGATGATCTCGCGTCTGGCGATTGATTCGGTACCGGATCAGGTACAGCTTGCCATTGCCGCCGGTCTTTTGACCGTCGGTCCGGTTTTTGCCGGCACGATGGAAGGCTGTGCCGCCATCCTCCATGAAGGCTTGCAGCAGGGCATAACGGACGGGGAAGAGGCGGCCAGATATTGCGATCAGGTGGTGGCCGATTTTGCCGCGCGCAAGGAACTCGTCCCCGGCTTTGGCCATCGCGTGCACAAGCCTGTTGATCCGCGCACGCCTGCAATTCTCAATGCTGCGGAAGCAGCAGGTGTGGCAGGACGAGCAGTCACCCTTCTCAAGGCGCTGTCGGCGGCCGTTGATCGCGCACGCGGGAAACCGATCACGCTGAACGCTACCGGTGCAATCGCCGCCGTATTGCTGGATATTGGCATTCCGCTGAAAGCCATGCGCGGCATTGCAGTCGTATCGCGTGCGGGTGGTCTTCTCGGTCATATTGTCGAGGAGGAAAAACAGCCGACCGCGCGCGAGATCTGGCGTCTGACGCGCGAAAACATTCCTTATGCCGAGCCTGACCATGAATAAGCCGATCCTGACTCCGCTGGAGGTGCTCCAGCTTTTCCCGCCGCATGATCTGACGCTTGGTTATTTTCTTGATGTGCGTGTTGAGGTCGATCCTGACAAGGCAATGCTGATCTTTGCCGAACGCACATGGAGCCGGGCCGAGGTACTCGCAGAAAGCAGGCGTCTTGCGGCAAGGCTGCAAGGCGAAGGCGTGAAAAAGGGTGATCGCGTCATCGTTGCGGGACGCAATTCCGCCTGGCATGTCTTTGCGCTGATTGCCTGCGGTCTGACCGGAGCGATCTTTGTTCCGGTCAATCCGCAACTCACCGTCGGGGAGCTTGGCTATATTCTTGGCAATGCCCGGCCCGCGCTTGTTCTCTGCGCCGATGAGTTGCAGGAGATCTGCGCGCAGGCCATGCAGGAAAGCTGCCAGACAGCACCTCTCCTTACGCTCAATGATGCTTTGGTTGAAGCTGTGGATACGCCGCTTGCGGCCGTTGCTATTGCCGCAACTGATCCGTTGCTGATGATCTATACTTCCGGCACGACGGGTTTCCCCAAAGGGGTATTGCACAGCCATCAAAGCTTCATTCTGGCTGGTGAAGCCTTTATCGGCCGCATGCATCTGCAGCCGGATGAGCGCATGCTGCTGATCCTGCCGATGTTCCACATCAATGCGCTGTTTTATTCGGTGTCAGGCGCTTTTGCGGCTGGCGCAACGCTGATCGTGGAAGAACGCTTTTCGGCATCGCGGTTCTGGAATGTGGCAGTGCGCCATCGCGCAACCCAGGTCAATATGATCGAGGCCGTGGTGTCGATCCTGCTGACGCGCCCGGAAGAGGAATATCGGCCGGAACATACGATCCGCAAGGCTTATGGCATTCGTCAGGCCATGGTTGAGCGTGTGCAGAAGAAATTCGGCATTACCCATGCCATTGGCGGTTATGGCATGACGGAAATTCCCGGTGTGATTTCCACTCCCTTTGGCATGGTTGCGCCGGTTGGCAGCATGGGCCAGTTGTGCGCGCATCCGGATCCGGCACGTGATTGGGCTGAATGCCGGGTTGTCGATGATGATGGCGCTGATCTGCCTGATGGCGAGATTGGCGAGCTCTGGGTGAAGACGCCTGTGCGCATGCTTGAATATTTTGGTGACCCCGAACAGACGGCGGCAAGTTTCTCCGATGGCTGGTTTCGCACGGGCGATCTGGTGCGGCGCGATCAGGAGGGTAATTTCTTCTTCAGTGCCCGCAAGAAGGACATTATCCGCGTGCGTGGTGAAAATGTCTCTGGGGCTGAAGTCGATCGCGTCCTGTTGCAGCATCCGGATGTTGAAATCGCGGCTGCGATTGGCGTGCCGGGTGCCATGGGGGACGAGGACATTTTTGCTGCCGTCAAACTGCGCGATGGCGCAGAAGTCACGCCGGATGATCTGAAGGATTGGTGCGGCAAGCATCTCGCCGCAATCAAGGTGCCGAGCTATGTCGCACTCATGAACGAACTGCCGCTTACACCGACGCATAAAGTGCAGAAGGTGAAACTGAAGGAGCAGGTTCTGAACAGCGACTATCGCAAGGCGGGCTGAGCTTTTAACCGGCGGGTGAGTTATGTGCGCTTTTCCGCCGGTTGCTGACATTCAGTGCCTGAACGGAAAGGCCCGGTCGATCATCAACCGGGCCCTTGTTGTTCATGCGCCGTAAGGCACCCAGATATTTTTAACCTGTACCGCGCGGCGCAGATAATCTCGTCCTTGCCCTTCTGACGTATTGAACCAGTTGGGCATGCGGCCATGATTGACCCAGGTGGCTTTCAGATTGCCGGCTGATGCCTCTTCAACCATGGCGCTGCCCTCGCGCGAGCCAAAATACCAGAGAGCTGCAACATCATCATGTTCAGCCAGGGTTCTGGCCAGGAGATCGCGTTCACCGGTGACGATATTGACGACACCATCCGGCACGTCAGATGTATCCAGAACCTGATAGAAATCACCTGCAATCAATGGATGGCGGCTTGAAGGTACTACCACCGTGCGATTGCCCATGGCCATGGTGGGCAGCACCAGAGATACCAGTGACAGAAGCGGCGCCTCATCCGGACAGACAATGCCCATCACGCCCCATGGCTCGTTCATGGCCAATGTTACATGGCGCGACTTGGTGGCATGAACGGCGCCGTCGAACTTGTCGGCCTGCGCGGCATAATAGAAAATGCGGCGCAAGGCGGCTTCAAACTCTTCTTCGGCTTTTTTCGCTGTGACACTGGTGCTTTCAATCAGCCGTTCAACGAATTCTGCGCGGCGCGCATCAAGGTTTTCGCCGAGATAATAGAGGACCTGTGCCCGGTTATGCGCCGTGACACCACCCCAGCCTGACGCCTTGCCTGCCGCTTCCACGGCATTGCGGATGTCCTTGCGGTTGCCAATGCCCGCCTGACCAATGACTGCGCCGCCCTTGCCGATGACGGAATAGCTGTAGCCTCCATCGGGTCGCGCCTGCTTGCCGCCAATATAGTTCTTCATCGTCCGGTCAATGCCCTCGATGATGATCCTGTCATCTCCGGATGGTGAGGCTGATGGCACGAAGCTTTCTGCAGCTTTGGCTGCGGGCAGCGCCTTTTCCCAGTCGGCTGCAAGATATTCATACATGCCTTCGCGTGCGCCTTCGCGGCCAAATCCGCTTTCACGATAGCCGCCAAAACCCGCACTCGCATCGAACATATTGGTGCAGTTGATCCAGACCACGCCGGCTTTCACCCGTGCGGCAATATCAAGTGCGACATTGATGTTTTCTGACCAGATCGAAGCGGCAAGGCCATAGCGGGTATTGTTGGCAAGCGCGACGGCCTCATCCGGGGTGCGGAAGGTGGTGGCGGCAGCAATCGGTCCAAAAATTTCCACCTGACAGACGGTGGATGCCTGATCCACATTGGTGAAAAAGCCCGGCGCGATATAATTGCCCTTTGCTGGCAGCGGGTTTGGTGTCTGCCACAGTTCTCCGCCTTCGGCGATGCCTTTCTGCACCAGATCGGAAATGCGCTTCATCTGTCCGGGCGAGACGATGGCGCCGACATCGGTTGACTTGTCGAGCGGATCGCCAACGCGCAATGTTTCCAGACGCTTTTTCAGCTTGGCAAAAAAGCGCTCTGCAATGCCCTCCTGCACCAGAAGGCGCGAGCCGGCGCAGCAGACTTCGCCCTGATTGAACCAGATGGCGTCGACCACGCCTTCAATGGCGGCATCAAGATCGGCATCTTCAAAGACGATGAAAGGTGATTTGCCGCCAAGCTCCAGCGAGAGTTTCTTGCCCGATCCGGCGATCTGCTTGCGAATGACGCGGCCCACTTCCGTCGAGCCGGTGAAGGCCACCTTGTCGATGCCTTCATGGCCGCAGACTGCAGCACCCGTTGTGCCATCGCCCTGCACGATATTGATAACGCCGGCCGGCAGGCCGATCTCATGGCAGATTTCCGCAAAGGCCATGGCTGAAAGCGGCGTCAGATCAGCAGGCTTCAGCACCACTGTGTTGCCGGCTGCGAGCGCCGGTGCAATCTTCCATGCCAGCATGAGCAGCGGAAAATTCCAGGGGATCACCTGTCCGCAGACGCCAACCGGCGAGAAGCCGCGGAATTCATCATCCACCATTTCGGCCCAGCCGGCATGATGATAGAAATGGCGCGCGGCAAGCGGAATATCGATATCGCGGGTTTCGCGGATCGGCTTGCCATTGTCCATGCTTTCCAGCACGGCCAGAAAACGCTCACGCTTCTGGATATGGCGGGCAATGGCATAAAGATATTTGGCGCGTTCATGGCCAGAAAGCCTTGACCATTTGCCGAAAGCAGCACGCGCGGCCTTGACAGCCTTGTCTACATCTTCCGCATCGCCGCAGACGATTTCAGCCAGTTTGTCGCCATTGGCGGGATTTTGAACTGCGATGATTTTCCGGCCTTCCGGTTTGATGAAAGCACCATTGATATAATGGCCAAAGGAGCGGCCATGTTGGTCCAGCCACTTGGTCACGTCGCTGTTTGCTTCGGGGGAAGGTCCATATTCCATGGTCTTCAGAATGTCCTTGATGGGTGGCATGTCCATTTCCTTACGCCGCAGCGTGACGATTGGCGGCCGAATAGCGTCCGGTCACGAAGTGTTCCAATTGCCGCTCGATGTCACCGAGCAGCGAGCTGGCGCCGATGCGGAACAGATCAGGCTCCAGCCAGCGATTGCCAAGTTCTTCCTTCATCAAGGTCAACCAGGTGAGCGCATCCTTGGCGGTCTTGAGGCCCCCGGCTGGCTTGAAGCCGACGGTCTGGCCGGAGAGTTCACCATAATCGCGCAGTGCCCGCACCATGGTGAGACTTACCGGCAGGGTTGCATTGATCTCTTCCTTGCCGGTCGAGGTCTTGATGAAATCGGAGCCTGCCTGCATCGCAACCATCGAGGCGCGATAGACATTGGTGAGCGTATTGAGATCACCCGTTGCAAGGATTGCCTTCATGTGCGCTTCACCACAGGCCTCGCGCATGGCGGCAATCTCATCATAAAGAGCCGTCCAGTTCTGTGTGAGCACATGTTCGCGGGTAATCACGATGTCGATTTCTGTTGCTCCCTGTTCCACCGCATAGGTGATTTCGGCAAGGCGTAAGGGGAGCGGCGTCAGGCCAGCCGGAAAGCCGGTTGCAACGGAAGCAACCGGAATGCCAGAGCCTTCCAGCGCCTTGACAGCATGGGGCACCATGGTCGGATAAACGCACACCGCCCCTGTCGTGATATTGCTGTCGGCAAGCCCCAAGGCTTCCAGAATGTCCTCACGCACGGGGCGGCGCGCCTTGGCACAGAGCCTGCGCACGCGGCCAGCTGTATCGTCGCCGGCAAGGGTGGTCAGATCAATGCACTGAATGGCGCGGATGAGCCATGCGGCCTGATATTCTTTCTTGACCGAACGGCGGGCGCTGATCGTTGCGGCGCGCCGCTCGGACGCGCTGCGATTGACGGAGACATCCTCAAACCATTCCGGCCTGAGGGCGGTTCCGTTGTTGCGGGGGAGGGCTTCGGTCATTTCACTGTCCGTTCATTGGTTCAACAGCTTCCGCAGCAATCAGGCCCGATCCGGGGCGTGATCGCGGCAGAAGGCTTCAAATTCTTCCAGGCTGGCATAGGCTTTCTGTGTGCCAAGGCGGGTAATCGAATGGGCGGCATAAAGGGCAGCCTTGTTGAGCGAGGCTTCCACATCGCCGGTTTCGGCATAAAAGCGGGCAAAGGAGCCGATAAAGGCGTCACCTGCGCCTGTCGTGTCCTTGGGCGTGACCTTGACCGGCGGGATATTGACGACTTCGTTTGCCGTGATCATGCGCGCGCCGCGTCCACCGAGCGTGACGATGACGGTGCGGATGCCGCGTGCAATGAGCGAGCGGGCAGCGGTGATGATCTCTTCATCCGTACCGGTCGGCAGGCCGGAAAGGGTTGCCAGCTCACTTTCATTTGGGACAAGGAATGTTACCTGCCGGATCCGCTCCGGATCAAGATCGGCAGCGGCTGGTGCCGGGTTCAGAATGGTTTCAATGCCATGTGCTGCGGCAAAGGCGATGGTGTGATAGACGGTCTCGACCGGCACTTCCATCTGCATCAGGATGAGACCGCATTGTTTCAGCTCTTCTGCCGCCTTGTCGACTTCGGCTGGCAGAAGATCGGCATTGGCACCCTTGACGATCAGGATCGAGTTTTCGCCCGATGGCTCGACAAAGATCGGCGCAACGCCGCTTGATCTGCCCGGCACCTTGCAGACATGGCGCGTGTCGATGCCAAACTGGTTCAGATTGCGGATTGTGTTGTCGGCAAAAATATCATCGCCCACCCGCGTGACCATCATCACATCCGCGCCAAGGCGGGCTGCGGCCACCGCCTGATTGGCACCCTTGCCACCACAGCCGATTTCAAATGTCGGCGCTTCCAGCGTTTCCCCGGGGCCGGGCATACGGTTCACATAGGTGATGAGATCCACCATGTTTGAGCCGACCACACCGATTTTCTTGCGCATGACTTGTTCCTTCACGTTCAGGCGGTCTGGATGGAGCGGATTTTTGCTGCAAACTGTCGTGCAGCCTGGGCGTCGAGATAGCCGACACGAACAGGGAAGACAGCACGTGTCTGGGGGGCAAGGATCCGGATATTGTTCTTGGCCTTTTCAGCGAGATAACCTTCCGGCTCGCAGGTCGATGGCAGGGCAAAGGCCGCAACCTGAGAATCGCCATTGACCAGGATCCAGCGCACGGTCTTGGGGAAGGCTTCCGGCGAATAGGAAATGCCAAAGCCACCACCTTCCGGCAGCTGCATCATCAGATGTGTCTTGCCATCCGCATCCTGCGGCAGGCCGCGAATATAGAAGACCTGTTCAGGGTCATAGCGCGCTGGTTCATCCAGCACTTCCATCGCGGCCGGATTGGTGGCGAGTTCCTTGATCAGCGCCAGATAATCATCATTCGGTGTCACATGGCCGGGCACAGCGGTTCTGACCTGCACGTGATCCGGCGTATAGGGCACTGGCTGCACGATGTGCGCGCCTTTCGCATAGGCGAAATTCACATGGCACATATACATCAGTTCCATCGGTGCGGAGGAAAGGTTTTCCACATCCATGGCGATGTCGAAGAGCGTTTCCGTGCTGTAAAGGCGCACGCTAGGGCGAGCCAGATAATGCGCGCCAAAGCCCATGACATATTCATATTCGCCTGTGATCTCGACAAATTGGCCGCGCGCGTCATGACCAAAGACAAGGCCAGCCTTGTCCATTTTCGCACAGGCCATTTCGCCATGCAGAAGATGGTTGTCCTGCGGCGAGGGACAGCCATTACGCAAGATTCCGCTATGGAAGGCAAAACAGCCATAGGTTTCAACGATTGTGGTTGCCGGGCGAGGCATGGAAAAACTGTTGCCCATGGTCAGGTCAACGCCGTCGAACTCTGCTCCCCAGATCATCTGTCCCATGAAGGGAAGCACGATGATATTGCCACGTTCATTTTCAACGAGCAGCGCCTCAATGCCGCTTGGATAGCGAAAGGCAGTGACACTGATGCCCGCAGTGCGCGCAATCACATGGGGATGTTCGACAAAGTCCTGACGGCGAAGATGAAACGTGATGTCATGCATGGGATCACCTTGACTGATTGCGTGATGCGTTAATCGCAATGACGAGGATGAGGAAGGCGCCCCAGATGAAATCGATGAGATGGTTGGAGAAGCGCATCATCTGGAAGCCGGAGGAAAGCAGCATCAAGGCAATGAGGGCGATGGCAATGCCGAGCACGCGACCCTTGCCACCAGCCGGATTGGTGCCGCCAAGAACGGCAATCAGAATGGCCTGCAGCAGATAGGATGCGCCATAATCCGATTTGGCGGCATTGGTACGGCCAGACAGGATGATCCCGGCAATGGAAGCCAGCACGCCGGAGAGCATGTAGGAATAAAGGATCATGCGATCCTTGCGGATACCGGCAAAGATGGCGGCGCGCGGATTGGTGCCGATCAGCATCAGATTGATGCCAAGTGTTGTGCGTGAAAGCAGGATGGCCACGATGATGCACACCGCGATGAACAGCAGGAAGGGTGTGGCGAGCCCCATGATCTTGCCATTGCCGATCCAGTTCCAGCTTTCAGGAAAGCCGACAATGGCCGGACCGCCGGTTAGCACCAGGGCAAGCCCCATCAGCACCTGTCCGGTGCCCAATGTTGCAAGGATCGGCGTGATGCGCAATTTGGCAATCAGCAGGCCATTGACCAGTCCTGATACCAGTCCCACGAGCACGGCAAGCAATACACCGATAATGGTATAGAACAGCATGCTGGAGCCGGAAGTCTGTGCCGCCTGCACCATGGCCGAATGGAAATAGATCCCGGCCACGATGCCGGCCAGATTGGCAATTCCCACCACAGACAGGTCAATGCCGCCTGTCAGCATGGCAATCATCATCGCAATGGAGAGAATGCCCAGCTCCGGCATGATGTAGCTGATGGATTCAAAGTTGTAATAGCGCAGGAACTTGTCGGGGTTCATCCAGGCCATCAGCGCAAAGACCGCAATGGTGATGACGATGAGCTGGATGATATTGTTGTCGCCGCCGAGGATGCGGCGCATGTCGAAAGACTGTTTCATGACGCTCTCTCCTTTCAGGCGATGCTTTTGCGGTCACGCCATGCGGTGATGGCGGTTGCCAGAATGATGATGAGGCCTACGACAACGCGCTGCCATGTGGTGTCGACCTGCATGATGATGAGCGAGTTCTTGACCATGACGAGCATGAAAACACCCATCAGCGTGCCAAGTACCGTGCCGCGCCCGCCAAAGATCGATGCGCCGCCAAGAACCACCGCGGCAATGACATCGAGTTCCAGCCCGACGAAATCGCGTGGATTGGCAAGCCAGATCATCGAGGCATGAAGAAGCCCGGCACAGCCCGCAAGCGCGCCCGCCACGCAATAGACGAAGAAGATGGTGCGGCGCGTATTGAAGCCAACGCGTTTTGCTGCTTCCGGTGAGCCGCCATAGGCATAAATGCTGCGCCCGATCATCGTGTAATTGAGGATCAGGTGGATGACGAGGGCGAGCACCAGATAGATGAGGAACATTGCCGTCAGGCCAAAGGTCGTGCCAGTGGCGCTGGTCAGCGAGATTACATCCGTCTTGCCGAAGGCGATCAGTTCCTTCGGCATCTTGTTGATGTTGACAATGCTGGTGCCGACAAGGCCAAGCACGAGGCCGCGCACGATGGAACCCGTGCCAAGCGTGACAATCAGCGGGATCATCTTGAAGCGATGGATGATGAAACCGTTGAAGGCGCCCAGCAGAAGGCCGATCAGCGTTGCTGCGACAAAGGGAATGAAGACGCCGTCATAGCCAAGATAGACCATGCTGCGCACGGTCAGATACATGGCGGCAATGGCAAAGGCGGTGAAGGATACGTCAATGCCGCCGGAAATCATCACCATGAGCACGCCGAGGGCCATGATGCCGATGACGACATTGGAACGCAGCAGGCCGAAAATATTGTCGAGCGACCAGAAGGCCGGATTGATGAGGCCGATCATGATCATCGCCACAAGCAGGACGCAGGCAATGATGAATTCTGTGCTTTTGAAAAATTTCATGTACCGGTTCCTCAATTCAGCGTCTTGAGTCGGTCGTTGACGGCGTCTTCTGTCATGCTGTCACCGCTCAATTGGTCGACGAAACGACCGCGGTGCATCACCAGCACACGATTGCAGTTCTGGACAAGCTCCGGCACGTCGTCGGAAATCATCAGCACGGCCAGCCCTTCATCGCGGGCAAGCTTGCGGATGATGGCGTGAATTTGCGCCTTGGAACCGACATCCACGCCAACCGTAGGCCCGTTGAGGATGAGCACTTTCGCTCCCGTCAGCAGCCAGCGGGCGAGCACCACGCGCTGGGCATTGCCGCCCGACAGGTGATTGACCGGCGTATGGGGGCCGGGTGCCACGATCTGCATGGCGGCGAACATGTCGCGCGTTGTGGCATCCGCCTTCCTGCGGTCAATGAACAGGCCGCGCACGAATCTCTCTATCGAGGTTACAATGATGTTGCGTTCGATCGATTGCGTCAGGAACAGGCCTTCCGTAAGCCGGTCTTCCGGCACATAGGCAATGCCGCTGGCAATCGCTTCCTGAACATTTCTGGGATGAACCGCAGTGCCGTCTATTTTCACGCTGCCGGTGAAGCCTGGCTTCATGCCGAAGAGCGCCAGCGCAAGCTCGGTGCGCCCGGAACCGATCAGACCTGTTACGCCAACAATCTCGCCGGCATGGAGTTCAAGACTTGCATCTTCGACTGCGCCGGGCACGGCAAGGTTTTTTACCTCCAGCACGGGACGCGATGCGGCGCCATTGCGCGGTGACCAGTGATAATGGTCGGCGATCAGATCCTGCCCCGTCATGGCGCGGGTAATGGCCGGTTCATCGAAATCGGAGATCGGTCCTTCGGCAACCTTCTTGCCATTGCGGAAAACCGTCAGCCTTTCGCTGATTTCCAGCATTTCGCGCATCTTGTGGCTGACGAACAGAACAGCAATGCCCTGGGCCTGAATATCACGCACGATCCTGAACAGCGCATCGACTTCATGGCGCGTCAAGGCGGTGGTTGGCTCATCCATGATGATGAGGCGCGCATCAGCCATGACGGCGCGCGCAATCGCCACGATCTGCTTGCCGGATGTCGGTAGGCTGTCCACTTCCGCGTCGAGATCAATGCTGACATCAAGGCGGTTCAGCGCCTTTTGCGCGAGTTCGCGCATGCGCCTCCAGTCAACGGTTTTGCGATCTTCCTTGAGAAATGTATTGAGTGCCAGGTTTTCGGCAACGGTCAGATTTCCGAACAGGGAAAAATCCTGATAGATGACCTGAATGCCGTAATGAACCGACTTGACTGGATCAAGCTTGCCGACAGGCTTGCCGTCGATCAGGATCTCGCCCTCATCCGGCGTATAGACGCCCGACATGACCTTGATGATGGTGGATTTGCCGGATCCATTTTCACCTGCAAGACAGTGGATTTCACCCGGCTTTATGGCAAAGGAAACATCGTCCAGCGCCCTGACGCCACCGAAGCGTTTTCCAATATGGCGCAGTTCAATCAGGTTTTCACTCATGGGTGGCCTCGTGCAAGGCTGGAATGCAATGCGCCTGACGGAAGGAGTTTTGTCTCCTCCCGTCAGGCAGACAGGGATGTCAGAAGTCGTACTGATCCATGTTTTCCTTGGTCACGCCGACCCAGCCTGCGCCATAAAGCAGGTTTGGCTTGGAAGCGTCCGGGGTCTGGAGGTTTTCATAGCCCGGCAGACCCAGATTAAGACCAGCCTTGATCTGGTCATTCTTCTTTTCAAGCGCTGCAACGGCCAGCATGTTCATGGCATAGCCGGCAACGGCAGGATCCCAGAACTGGATATACTGGATGTCGTCGTCCTTGAGATATTCACCGGCAACTGAAACCAGACCCGTGCCGGCAAAGAAGACCTTGCCCTTCAGACCACCTTCGGCAATCAGACGGCCGGCGCCGGCAGAGGTCGGCATTGGCGCACCAAGAATGCCCTTGATGTCCGGATAGGCAGTCATGGCCTCTTTCAGCTTGTTATAGTCGGTATTGGCGTCGTCATAGGTTTCCAGGCGGCCGGTTGCCTCTTCCATTTCCGGGAAATTGGCCTTCTGATATTCAACCGCGCCGTCGATCCATTCCATCTGCGACTTCGAGGTCAAGCTGCCAACCGTGGTGACATATTTACCCTTGCCACCCATATATTTGCCAAGCTCCTTCATGAGGTTGGCGCCGTAGGCCTTGTTGTCGAAGGCTTCGATGTCGTAATCGACGTTCTCGATGTTTGATGCCTCGTGGCTGATGACAACAATGCCGCGATCGCGCGCCTTCTTGAGCACAGGCTCCACAGCCTCAACCGAGAATGGCACGATGGCGATGGCGTCAACGCCCTGAGCGATGAGATTTTCAACGATCTGCACCTGTGCGGCAGCATCTGCCTGGCTTGGGCCTACCATCCAGACATCATGGCCGGTGTCGGACTTGAACTGTTCAACACCGTCGCGCATGCGGTCGAACCAGGCAATGCCGTCAACCTTCACCACGGTTGCAATGGTGTATTTCTTGTCATTGGCGGTAGTGATCAGATCTTTATTGACATTGGACGTATCAATAACGCCTTCTGCAAAGGCATTGGGCATGACCACGGACATGGCAATCGCCACGGATGCGAGAAATTTTTTCATTTTTTCCTCCCTGCGCAATCTCCGCCCTCTCCCAGGATGGATGAAATGCGCGTTTGTTTACAATGCCGGAGCTTCCTTCACTTGCTGCTTAAGAAACTCCGAAGCTGTTTTCTGGATGCGTTACAGCCCGCTTAGCTGCCGAAACTGACGCCACCAGGCATGAAATCTGTTCTGCCTCTGCAAAACGCTGTTGTCATATCCTCCGAACAATGCGAATTATAATGTTGCGATCCAATCATTTTGTTTGGATCGTTTCACATTTATGTTCGGCCTGTCAAGATCAAACAAGAGCAATTGCGTGAATTGTGGCAGGCGTATAAACCATGCAGCGAGCCGCAAAGAGGTGGGGGCAGCGTGAGCAGAATAAGCCGTAAAGAAGAGCGCATTGCCGCACTGATGGCGCTGGTCGATGAAGTCGGCGTCGTTCGTCTGCGGGATGCAGCCGCGCGTCTGGGGGTGTCAGAAATGACCATCCGCCGGGATATTGGCAGCGATGCCGGAGGGCTCAATTGTTTGGGTGGTTACATTGTTCCCAATCATGACAGCGGCAATGGTGATTATATTTTTGATTTTGAAAAAGACAGCCATACCAGGGCGAAAGAGCAGGTCTGTGCCACGGCTGCCGCATTGATTGAGCCCCATGACACGATTTTCATCGATTGCGGCACAACCACGCCCCATCTTGCCCATCGTATTCCGCATAATCAGCATATTACGGTGGTCTGTTATGCACTCAACATCGCCAATATCCTCTCGCAGCGCAATGATTTGCGTCTGATCGTGCTGGGCGGGATCTATCACAAGGAAGCGGCGTCCTTTTCCGGCAATGAAGCCATTGAGGTGCTCAAGCGCATCAATATCAACAAGGCATTTCTGTCGGCGGGGGGCGTGCATGAGCAGCATGGAGTGACCTGCTCACATTTCCACGAAGTGCCGGTCAAGCAGATGGCCATGGAACGTGCCATCGAAAAGCATCTCGTTGTCGACAAGAGCAAATTTGGCAAGGTTCGTGCGGCACGCTTTGCCGGCATGGACGATTTTACCTCCATCATTTCGGATTAGCATTTGCAGTCCGGAATGATGGCGTGGTTGATGCGTACACGCCCGCAAGGGCGAGCACAATTTCAGCCAGCATGCGCAAGACTCTGGCAAAACATGCTTTCATCCCTATGCTGGTTTGAGTAAGCGTATCGTTTCAGGGCGCGTGAATAATGTTTGTCTATCCATATATGTCTGTTCATATGGAGTACGCCTGTCAGGTCGCGGCAGATATGCAATCACGGTAAGACTGTGCCAGTCATCTGTAGCCGTTGTAGTGCCCCATCGCGGATATATTGAGCCGCATACGCTGCGCATCGCCAGAACAATAGCGCGTGATCAGCATCCGTTCTACCTGTTCGAGAGCCTCAAGCCCTGGACATGGGCATCGTGAATTGCATATCACTTCCGAACAGTTCGACGAGCCAAGAGCCTTGGATCTGTTGGGGCAATCGGACATTGTCATTGGCGCTCATGAACGCGCTGACAGGATGATCCTGCGACAAGCTGGTTAGTGGCCTTGATATATGTCGGCGTGCTGCCATTGCCGCAGCCCTCAGGGAAGTGGGCTTTGAAGCGCGGTAGAGGGCGGAGAGCTTGCGGGATCATCTCCAAAAATATCTGCAATAGGGGAAGCTCGGGTCAAGGCGTTCAGTTGGAAATCCATGGACGCTTCGGGATGGCTTGCCATGTCCGACATCAACGCCCATGAGACCAAATTGTATTAATTGAGAAGAGAGGGTTTTCGGCTCATCATAGCTTTATCAAAGGA